>NZ_JAPVYQ010000004.1:0-147938 GCF_041431935.1 Streptococcus sp. 27098_8_99
TAGGTATGAGTTCCTTCTTTATCATATGAAATGGTGTCAAATTGGATCGTTCCGTCAGCTTTATTCTTCTTCGTTTGGATTACATGGCCATTTTCAAGCAATTCAAAGGTGAAGGCATCATCTTCAAGCGTTTTTCCTTCCAATTTCTTCGTGAAATTGAATTGGGCACTGGTTGCTGTCGGTGTAAAGATATTATTGAACTCGGTATCTGTTGGAAGAGCTTTGGTCGCTGTAAGAGTATGGCCATCTTTCGTTACAGTCACTGTCACCTCTGCCTTCATTGGGTCATAAGTTACCCCAGTAAGTGAACCTTGAACCTCACGTACGATGTACTTATGCGTTCCTTCTTGACCATTCTTGAAGGTAAGAGCATCAAATTTCACAAGTCCATTGGCATCATTTGTCTTCGTTTGAAGAACTTTTCCGTTTGGATCTGTTGAAGTATCGCTTGGGTCTACCAACTCAAAGCTAAATTCACCAGCTTTCAACTGACGACCTGCAAGAGCTTTAGTGAAGTCAAATTGCGCAGTGACAGGAGCAACGACATGGTTATTGAATGTCTTGTCATCCGCACCAGTTGCTTCACCACCTGTTGCAGTCATCTCTGTTTTGGCAGTTAACAGACCTGAATCCTCATCTTTTGTTACAGTCACCTTAACTGCGACAGTCATTTCATCGTAGTCTACATCAGGTTTGTTACCCTTCACTTCTTTAACAGTGTAGTTGTAGACACCAACTTTATCGAATGACAATTCGCTGAAGGTAACTTTCCCATCAGCCTTGTTTGTCACAGTTTCATTGATATTGTTATCACCTGTCAATTTAAAACTGAAATCACCAGCATTCAAATCACCATTTGAAAGTGCTTTATTAAATTCCAGATTTACTTTTACAGGAGACGGTGTGAAAGTATTATTGAACTCTGTATCAGCCGGCATAGTCGTTTGAGCTACGTAGGAATCACCGTTATCATTTACCGTGATGGTCACTTCAGCTTTCATACTATCGTAATTGATACCAGTCAGTTTTCCTGGAACCTCTTCAACTGTGTAGTGGTAAACACCAGCATGGTTAAATAACTGTGGAATGAAAGTAATATGACCGAAACTATCATTCGTTTGAGAATCAACTACTTGACCTGTTTGATCAATTAAATTAAAAGTGA
Organism: Streptococcus sp. 27098_8_99; assembly: GCF_041431935.1. NCBI lineage: Bacteria > Bacillati > Bacillota > Bacilli > Lactobacillales > Streptococcaceae > Streptococcus > Streptococcus sp. 27098_8_99. The sequence continues at coordinate 1,166 of NZ_JAPVYQ010000004.1, forward strand.
ATTCTCCAGCTTTCAACTTTCTTCCATCCAATTGTTTTGTAAATGATAAATCAACCCTTGCTGGTTTCTTTGCTTTCGTCGCAGATCCAGATCCATCGGCCTTAAACGCAAAAGTTGCCTGATAGCTCTGCTCCTCTCCACTGTTGTATGTGATTTTAATATCATTCCCATGCTTTTGTTGGAGTTCTTCATTTGTATTTGGAACTTGCTTCAGCCTAGTCATATAACGAACGTAAACCAATTCATTCAGTTGTGCTATCTTAAATGAAAAGCCATTTGAACTTTCCTTAATATTCTCTAGCAATTGAATCGCATTTCCTTTAGATATCCACGGTGAAATTGACTGAACCTTTTCAGCTCTCAGAGCTTTTCCATTCCACAAATCTACATGATCGGAAGGAATATCCGTCGCATGTCGCATGTCCCAACCTCCATGTTGCTTTTGTATTTGCATCAAATTCATTTAATACTGGATCACCATCCTGAACTAACTCTTGATCATCTGGTAGAGTATCAATTAATTGGTAATTTGTTAAAACCTGTGGTGCTACTAGGCTTCCTGAATTAAGACGAATAGTCCATCGAATTAATTCTGGATGTCCAGTAACTGCTTCTCCGTACTTCGTAACCTTGGTTTTTTCTACTGGTACTGGTGCAGTCTCTGGTCCTACTGTCACTGTAATTTTCCGGCCACTAAAATTAAGCTCTGTTGGAACATTTGGTTTTACATAAGATTTCCATCCAGTACTAAATTTTAAAGTAAATTGTTTTGAAGTGTTATTTTTCTCAAAGTAATCTGTAAAAGTTGTAACTACTTTATTTTTGACTGAATCAAGAAAAGCATTTCCGATAACTTCGCCACTTGGTCCAGTCACATCATAATGGAGACTTGTAGGAATTCTGATCGCATCTGGAATATCCACAACAATTTTATCATTTTGTTTAATCTCTATATCATCAGGAATTTCCATATGTATCACAGTTTCAGCTGGAGCATACAATCCGTTACCATTTGGAAAATTCACTTCAACATCTGGATTTTGTACGGTAATTGTATCACCTGTTTTCACATAGGTTGTTGCACCACCTGATGAAGGCAGTTCTCTTTTAGACCGTCTTGATCTAGTTGTAGGTTGTGCCTCAGTTTTTTTCTCGCTAGCTGCAGATGAAGAGGCTTCGGCATTGGCTTTTGAAGTTGGAGAAGCTGACTCAACTGGTGCAACACTAGTGCTAGCTGGTGTTGCAACTTCATTTGATTGTTTTTCAGTCTTTTCCTCTTTAACCACATGTGCAGGGGCTTCGACACTAGCTTGTGAAGTTGGAGAGGTCGACTCAGCTGTTGTAGTACTAGTTCTAGCTGGTGCTACAACTTCATTTGATTGTCTTTCAGTCTTTTCCTCTTTAATCACATTTGCAGAGTTTTCGGCACTAGCTTGTGACGTTGGAAAGGCTGATTCACTCGGCGTAACACTAGTGTTAGCTTGCGTTACATCTTCATTGGCTTCAAGACCAGATTCCTTGTGTCTCTCACCTTGATTCTCTTGTGCGACAACTGAAGTTTGTGAATCTGTATTATTCTTCACTTCGTCCGCAAAAACACTTCCACAAGCAAAAAATAACGTCGATAATAAAACAGAAGCAACCCCGATAGAATACTTTCGGATAGAAAAACGTTCTTTTGTTTCAAAAAAATTGTGTCTCATTGCGCAACTCCTTTAATTATAGTCACTATATTATTTCTTTGATTATAGCACTACGTAAAGATAATTACAAATATTTTATAACAACTAATAATCTAATAAGAACTGAGGCCATTGAAAGAATTATTAATTTATAGCCAACATTTATAAGAAATCCTGACAAAATATAAGAATCCCTTAGACATCTATTTCAACTATTGCATAAGCAATATGTCTTAATAAAAGAAAATGCCAAATAAGCTTCATCTATCAATATCCATCATATTCTATTTCAAAAATTCAGTTGTCCTCATACAAAAGTATCAAAGAATCAAAAGATATTAAGACGACAATCATATATCATATCAACTAAAAATTTAAGGTAATTAACTTCGTCGAATTGCAGCCATATTTGTAAGCGACTAAAGTCGCAACAACTGTGTCAATTGCACCAATTTAGTAAAAAAATCTAAAAAAGAACACCTTGAAAGGTGCTCTTTGTATGTATAGTAATTCTTTCGAATTAACGTTTTGAGTGCAGTGGTTGCCATCCAATCAAACATCGCTTCGCTTGTTTTCTTGGGGCAACTGTGCATAGCATATCTCTACGCGACTAAAGTCGCTAGAGCTGTCCTAATTGCGCACCGCCAGTTCTCATACAAAAAACACCTTGCAAGATGCAAAGTGTTTTCGTTTGTATTCTGCTGTCCAGTAACGAATTAACGTTTTGAGAATTGTGAAGCTTTACGAGCTTTCTTAAGACCTGGTTGGAAACATTTCTATTTGAATAAGTTTCAAGATAGGCTTAAAATCAATATTTTTCCACATTTTCAGAAAGAACAATTTCATCTAATTTGAATCAATTTCAGTTGAATGGTGTGAATTTTACCCTAAAAATACATAAATTGAGCTAGATTTTACCAAAAAGTTCACACCATTTGAATTGTTAATATTTTACAATTTATCAATAGATAAAAATTTAGAATAAATCCTAGGTATCCGATTTAGATTATAAATACTTAACAATAAACATTTAATAACTCACTTCATTTCTCAAATAATCTATCTTTCATAGAAAGTTCCAAAATAATCATTTTGTTTTGTTCCTCCAATGATATCCCAGAGGATACCAACTTTTCTTTTAAAATCGCTGAAATATATTGTATTTGATTACTTTCTACTTCGTTAACTAACGCCCTAATATCATCACCTTCAATACTCTCAAGAACATCATGTACAATAAATTTAGGAGTTACTTTATTAATTTTTCTAGCAAAAAGTTGATAAGCAATATCGTATGCAGCGATAAGGGACTTTCTAGTCCCTGTACTTGTACCTTCTGATAGTTGATCAATTGAAACTGGAAATTCATCTGTCTTGGGATTATAAAGTAAGACAGGCTGTTCTTTATTTATTCGACCTGCAACGTTCTTAAAATAACTATTAAAAATATCCATTTTTTTCTGGTATTCTACTTCATTATTTTTAACAGTCATCTCCAGTTCAGATAGTCTTTTTTCTATAGACTGCTTTTGCTTCTCAATGTTTTCTAAGCTAATAATTGTTGATTCATTTTGTACTTTTTTTATTTTTAACTCATTTAGTTGATTTAACTTATCATAATATAAATCTACTTTATTTTCTTCTACTAAAGAAATAAATTCTGAATTTTTTTCAGTCAATTCCGTCAATATATTTTCTTTACTTTCCTTTTCTATTATCAATTCTTGAATTCTATCATTAAAATAAGACAATTTATTTCTACTCAATTGGGAATTAAATTCAACTAAATCCAAAAAAGTTTTTGTAATACTAGGTAGCAATTCTGAAATCTCTTGAAAAAAGTCATTTGCCAGTTCTTGATTAACTATTCTTTGGGATTTCTCCTCAGCCTCTTTGATATATTTTTGTAACTGTAAAATGTCAAAATCAATTTTACTTAATTGTCGACTTATCTCCTCGTATTTTTTTCTAATATCGTTGATATGAACTCTATTTTTCTCAAATACTTTTTTATCCACTAAATCATTTATTTCTTTTTCTAACCGATCAATTTCTTTATCAATTGCAACATTAATTTGTTTTATTTTTACAACATCATCTATAGGATTTGTTTTTTTATAATTCTTTTCCTCGCTTTTTATTTTTTTCAATTCCTGTTTTAATTCACCAAGCTCTAAATCGTTTTTAGGATCTGAAATATCAAACAAATAATTATATAGAGCACGATATCCCGAAATATTTGAAAAATTATCTAATACTTTTAAAAATTGAGTATTATCCTTAGTCATTAAAATCCTTACAAATGACTTTATTGTGCTTCTAAAACTTGGCTTTTGAGAGCTGTTTTCAAACAATAATTCATTTAAATATTTGTTAACTTCATCATATGAAGTTTGCTCACCATTAATATATCGCTTACCTCTGTTAAACAACTCTGTCTTTATAGAAACTTCTTTAGAAGGATGGTTGAAATCATCTATTAACACCATATCAGTATAGATTTTTTGATTTTCAATGAACAACCTTAATTGTTCATTAACACTCTGTGTTTCATAATCTTTAAAAATGGCATCTTTACTTTTTGCCCCTAAACTTAAATCCAGTAGTTTTAAGCATGTTGTTTTTCCAACTTTATTATGCTTATCAGACTTCTCCGAATCTACTATAAAATTAATTCCATTTTTAAATTCTATTTTTCTCAATACAACCTCAGTATTTTTACTGATAATACTCAAACTTTTAATGAACACTCTCAATATCTCCTTCATTATTAACTCTTATTTTATCTAATAGAAAAAGAAAATCTAGTGCTAAAATAAAAAAATCATAATTTAGTTCATCTTCAATTTCTTTTTGAAGTTCTATATAAAGACTTTCTATATTGACTATCTTCTTTAAAATCAAGCCATGTACAATAGCTGAGAGATAAAAAATAGTCTTTTTGGGCTCAGCATTTTTATCAAGTAATAACATTATTATCCCTCCATATAAATATTTGGATTCAATAATATCTGACACTCCATGACTCCATATTGAAGAAGTGCAATAATAAATTTATCCAATTCTAGGTCATCAATTTGACTAGATAAAAAATCAGGATCTCTCGCGATTCTTTCTTTGATATCATCATGCATCTTTTTCAAACATTCATCTCCATTACCTACTGTCGGATTTCCTTCTTCATCTATAGGAGTATGATCCATAAAAATATTCTTTATATTTTCAACTACTCTTTGACTATCTGTGAATTCATCTTTTAGTACCTTTTCTAGTAAAATATAGTTACCGAGACCCTCTTTAAATAATCTAATATATCTCCTAGAATTATTAAATTGTAGTTTTGCTTTTAATTCAGCTGGTTGTTCAAGTAAAAACTTTTCATCGTTTTGAGAGTGAAATCCTTCAACATATTTTAAAAGCTGAAAAATAACAGTTGGGATCAATGTACGCTGCTCGATATTTGTTATGTATAAATTTTGAGTATTATTATTGCTATGATTTCCAATACTCTGAGAATTAGTCATCTATTTCCCCCTATCACCAATATTTTGCACATTATTACTACTATTATTACCTATATTTTGACTATTATTAGAATTTTTTATAATCACTTCAATATCTTTCTTATTTTTAAGAGAAATTGCCGTAGCATATATACCAAACAACGAGCCAACTATTCCTAAAATTGTATTTACAGTTTCCATTATCTACCTCTCATATTATATACTAAATATCCATGTAAAAATTAATTTTCCACCGTCACACTTCCCCAAGCTCTCTCAACCGTTCCTGTCCCAACTTCAACATCTCTTCCTCCACCTTACTCCATTTTCCGAAGAGGCATTCTTGTAAAACTTCTGCTGCTGATATTTCATCTACTTGCGAATCATAAACACACGATTGATCTCTTTGATAAATTTGAATTTGATTAAAAATTTTGTCATTTTCTAACTCTCGTAAGTTATCAACTAAATGTTCTACAATTCCATCATGGTGCTCTTTGGGAGTTGCTCTCGCTTGACTAGGATCTATAGCATGGAACTCCTCATAACGTATCAAGGTACTGAGATAGGACAATTCTGGCTTGGTCGCAATCAGTGCAAGTGAGACTTGATATCCTCTAGTTGCCAATAATTGGGCTGTTTTTCGGGGAACTTCTGTTGTTCTCAAGGTCCCCTCGATTAATAAATGATAACCTTTTTTACTCAACTTATCTACAAGATATTCAACCATTTGTCCCGCGAATACTTTGGTATAATCCACACTATCTTTGCCATATTTTTCCTGTAGGCCATGGTAGTTCGGATGAAGAGAGCGATAACTATCTCCATCAATGATAATGATATTACCTTGAAATTCCCTTTGTTTAATACGATGAATCGTTGTTTTCCCAGCACCACTCTGTCCACCGAGCAAAATAGCCTCAGGATGAGATGAGGTTGTTTTCCCACGAGTTAAAGAACGAACGAGTCGTTTGGAGGCTTGTTCAAAATTATCTTGACTAAATTCTTCTAGTTTCATTAAGCCACCACCAGATGAGTAGCTTGTTCTAGCATACGTTCAATACCATCCAAATAGCCATTAAATCGCTCTATATCCTCAAAAGTTGAAACAAGATAAATCCTCGTATTAATCAAATCAGACAAATCATCGCTCATTAGAACCCAAGGATTCGAAGTATCATCAAATGCAATTCCTTGTTCATCTTGAAAACGATAAAGTTGCGCTAAGATATTCGCCCCTCGTTCTTTAATCACTTCAATTTTCAGAGTTAACTGATAATCTTCTACTGGTGTGAGCATTTTTTCCTCTCCTACGATATCGATATAAGAAACATTAAATTTCTTACAGATACGATCTATTAATTCTGTCGAAACTCGACTTGTCCCATTTTCATAACGACTCAGAGTATTTCTAGAGATACCAACAATCTTTGCAAATTCAGGCTGCGTTAATTTATGTGTTTTACGTAACGTTTTTATATTTTCTCCAATCATGTAACTCCTCCTTTTATTTATTTCTATTATAGCACAAAATAGAGAAACGCACCATTTTTGGTGCGTTGATGCCGATAGATAGAATGCCACATATTCAGTTATTGAAGAAAGAGTATTATGAGGCTGTTCAAAAAGTCTTTGAGAATGAAAACTACAATCGAAAACATATTGGAGGTAGGAATTTATGGTATACTAGTGATAATAAATAGTTATCGGTAGGAGAAGGATGAAAAAACTAAAACAACAATTTATTTCTGATTTTAGTGCAGCAATGTTAGAAAATAATGTAGCTGTTTTTGCTGGCGCAGGACTCTCAGTTCCCTCAGGGTATGTAAACTGGAAAGAACTATTACGGCAATTTTCTGATTCGATTGGACTAGATATTGATAAAGAACACGACTTAATTTCAGTTGCACAGTACTATAAAAATTCTGCACATTCAAAAAATCAGATTACACAAAAACTAATACAAGAATTTACTAAAGACTCTAAAGATAATAATTTGCTGACACTTCTAACAAGTATGCCCATCGGGACTTTTTGGACAACTAATTATGATCACTTAATTGAAGACAACTTGAAGAAATCTGGAAGACGCGTAGATGTCAAGATTGATAATAACGATTTATCAATTACACCCCCAAATATTGATACTACTGTATATAAATTTCATGGAGATATTTCTAGACCCTATGAGGCAGTGTTGACTCGGGATGATTATGAGAGTTTTGATGAGAGTCACAAACTTTTTATCCAAACACTTCGAGGAGATCTGATTAGTAAAACATTTGTATTTGTAGGATATAGTTTAAATGATCCAGATATTCAGCAAATTCTAAGTAAAATTAGATTATTAATCGGGGAAAATATTAGAATGCATTATTGCTTTCGGAAAAATTTATCTATTGATATGTTTAAAAATTCCAACGCCCCTGAAAACGAATTAGAATATGGCAAGATAAAACAAGAGCTCGAAATAAATGATTTAAAAAGATATGGCATTCATACTATTTTGATTGATAATTATAATGAGATTGATGAAATCTTTAATCAGTGCTATCAGTTATATTTAACCAACAGTGTCTTTATTGCTGGAAGTTGCAGAAATTATGGAGAATGGGATGAGACTAGTGCTACTGAGTTTTTATATCTTTTAGGATATAAGTTAATTGATAATGGAATTATTGTTGGAAATGGGAATATAGAAGGTGTAGGACCACAGGTGATTAATGGTGTGATGACAGCGATTAATGATAAAAATCTTGATATTTCGAAGTATTTAAAAATTAAAACTCTCCCATTAATTAAGGGGAGCGATAAACATATTGATAGATCTGCAAAACAAAGATTTCAAGATAATATGATATCAGAAGCAGGAATAGTTATATTTGTATTCGGAAACCAATATTATGATGGGACTTTATCTAATTCTAGGGGAGTACTGGAAGATTTTGATAGGGCAATGAAGCAAAATAGATTTATTATTCCTGTAGGTTCAACTGGTTGGAGCTCTTTAGAAGTATATCAAACACTTTTATCTGAAATTGATAAATATTCCTATCTCACTCCTTTTCTAGATAAGTTACTAACGGAAAAGGATCCTGAAATTCTATCTCAAACTATTATTGACTGCATTAAATATATCAGAGAGTCTTACATCATGGATAGCAAGTATATAAAGAATGCTCCCGTAATATAAATAGAGACTCACCGATTGACTTCACTTCGATGGATCTCTATTTTTGTTTGATATTCTCTAAATTTCAATCACATATATATGTTTGTGTATATTTCTTGGATAATTTCCAGTATTTTAAAATGATATTCTCCCTGAAAGTCTTTCCTAAATAAGCGTTCTTTTAATAATTGAGTTATTTCAGTACAAAATAATATTTCGTGAGTTAGTTTAAAATCTCCTGACTTTTTCTGCTTTCTCAAATATTGAGAGAAGTTATCTATGATAAAAATAGCGTCAATATTGTTTACAGTACAACACCGAATCTGTTCTAATAAAAAGTTACCGACATAACTGCTGATTGAAAACTTAGGAATATCTCTACAAACAATATTGTTCAAATGCAGTAATATAAAGCGATCTACGATATAATCTATCTCTTTTAACGATGATACCGTTAATAAATTATAATTTTTTAAGAAGGTATACTCACTAGGAATATCTTCTTTTTTTATTTTATACAATACTGGAAAAAAAGGAATCCTTTTCTTCATCGCATAATCTAGCTCTTTTATACACCATGCTTTGTTAAAGAATGTTTCATCGAATATAAAAATAATTCCATAATAATCAGCACTTTTATCGAGTACAGTATATAGATTATCAATTATTTCATCTCCAATGTTAATTTCAAATTTGTCAATCCAGGTTTTTAATCCTATTTCGTTTAACATATTATTCAGATGATTTACAAATTCGTAGTAAATATCTCTTGAATAACTTATGAAATATTGAAATTCTCTCACATTTCTCTCCTACCGATAACTATTTATTATCACTATACAAAGCATTCAAATAAGTATATAATAGCATGATTATTGATAAAGGAGTTATTCATGGATTATAAACATATTTCTACTTTCTTAGACTACTGCAAAACCCATAAACGCTTGAGTTCACATACGATTCGAGCTTACAAAAATGATCTTTTGCAATTTTACAATTCAAATTACAGCAGTGTGGAAACCTATGTTGAACATTTGACGAAATCCAATATTAAATCTAATACATTACGTCGCAAAATTGCTAGTTTGAAGGTGTTTTACAGCTACTTAAAATATCATAATTTAGTTGATGAGAATCCTTTTAATCAATTACGTTATCAATTTAGAACGGAAAAAATATTACCTAAAACGATTCCTTATGATATTTTGAAAAGTATTTTTTCACATCTAGAACAGAAAGTTACCTATTCAAAAACTAAATATCAAAAACAAAAAGCTGAAAGAAATTTGCTAATCATTTCCCTATTGCTTTCAACTGGAATTAGGATTTCCGAACTTTGTCATATTCATCTTAAAAACATTAATCTTTCAAATAGGACTCTCCATATTATGGGAAAAGGCAAGAAAGAACGTATCCTATTTTTAGGAGATCAAATAACATTTAGCTTACTAGAAACATATATAAATAACTACTGCTTTCAACCCAGTGACTACCTATTCTCTGGAAAATATTCTTTCAACCCATTGTCAGAGCAAAGTGTACGTTTAATTCTAAATACCCTTGTTAAACAACATAACTTAACTACACCTATTACCCCCCATATGTTTAGACATAGTTTCGCAACAATGCTTCTAGATAGTGATGTAGATATTCGATACATTCAACAAATTCTTGGACATAGTTCTATCTCAGTCACACAAATCTATACTCATGTATCTCAGTCAAAGCAAAAAGAAATTCTAACTCTGTGTAATCCCATCGCTTCGATTCATTCACAGTCAAAAAAATAGGGCTACCTTCATAGAGGTAACCCTATCCTGAATAGTCAAGTCCAGTATCGTCACGAACTTCGAAGTTATAGGCAAATGACTGATCTGTTGTGTCTGTGCTTGTCTTGATTGCCCCATAGAGATGATAGCGACTGATCCTTGGCTCATTGTCAACTGTAGTGGGTTGATATAAAGTTACAATCTGGAGAGGACTAAATTGGTTCTCTCCTTTTTAATGTTCAAAGTGATGAGAATTATAGTTCCTATAACCGTCAATTCCTTGTAAACCTTTTCATTTTTTTGTATAATATATTTGAAAAAGGGTGGCATAAAGTAGTAATACCCAATTTGTAAAATTAATAAGATGCGCAAGTTTTAATTAATTTGGGCATTTTTGATTACTCAAAAGGGCTACCATCCGATATTGACTTCATTGACATGAAGGTGTTCATTATACTAAAAAAGCAAAGACGAGGTAATTACTTCGTCTTTGCTTTTTTACGATTTTCCGCTATATATAGTAGTATACTTCTCCTGATAAAATTCTTTTTCTTATATTTTAGTGAACTCCATGCTGAATCACTGAAGTCAAACAAGTTCTAAAATCCTGAAATTCTCACAAATGCCACGTCACCTCATCGTCATCTAAGACTGTCACAGTCTCGCCTTTAAAACAATGTGGGATAGGGACAGTTTTCTTTTGAAATGAATGTAAAACAACCATATCTACTAATTTATTGTTGAAAATTATATGCAGACAAAGGATGTCATCAATATGATTTTCAACCACTAGATAAGTTTATAACTCTAGATGATTGTACAAATTTGGCTGTTGTGTCATATAGTATTCAAAATTTTCATCCTTAAACTTCCACTTTCTTCGTTGTTCTATAGACTAAAATGATTGTCTCAGTTGCGAGTGAGTAGACTAATTTACAAAAGCTGATTTCAACGAGACAATTCGATCACATTGTTTCGCATGGTCTAAATTATGTGTGACGATTAGAATTGTTTTTCCAAACTGATCTCTCAATGACCGAATTAAGTCAAATGATTTTTGAGCCATATCAGGATCCAATGAACCTGTTGGTTCATCTGCCAAGATGATATCACCTGGTTTTATAATAGCTCTCACGATGGCGATTCTCTGCTGCTCACCTCCAGATAATTCATTGACCTTGCTATCTAGTCTATTTTCCAAACCAACAAACCGCAAGGTTTCTTTAATCTTTTTCTCCTTCTCTTCCTTAGAGAAATTAGTAAAGTTCATAGCAAGCATGAGATTATCTTTTACACTGGATGTAGAGATGAGTGCATTTGATTGAAATAGATAGTTGATAACATTCTTTCGATAGTTAACCGCAGAACGCGAATTCACTTTTGGTAAGATCTTCCCGTTGATTAAAATCTTACCACTATCAATATTATCCAAAAGGCCAATCATATTAAGTAACGTAGATTTTCCAGAACCAGATGGCCCTACTAAAGCTACAAATTCATTTTCCTCAACATCAAAACTTAAGTCTTTTAAAATCTCACGTGACCCAAATTTTTTTGACACATTTTGTACGGAAATCATAGACATTAAATCACCCCTTAAACGATTGTATGAGACTTTCTACTTCTTTACGGAATAGATTGAAGTAAAGAAGTAATAATTGGAAAGCAAATGTAACTAGTGCTAAAACTATTCCCAACTTAGAGCCTAGTAAGATAGAAACTAGTAGTTCTATCGCAGAAACACCAACGACAAGAGAAAGAACACCGCTATACCTCTTCCAAGGAGAAAAGCCCATGAAGTATTGTACATACAGTTTTTCTTCGAAAAGCAAGCGATAAATCAAGACAAAACTCCAAAAGATAGCCATCATAGTAAAGACAATAATAGCAATGATACTTCCAAATAGGTAGAAAGTATAGCCGAGATCTTTCTGAAGTCCATTGATATAATTCTTAACCGTTGTAAATTTCAGTGCATTGTCTGATAAATCAGGGAACTCATTTTCTAAAATTGATTTTACCTGATTCGTTGTTTCCTTATCACGAACTTTCAAAATTCCGTCATATCCACTCACAGATAGGTTTGCTGATTCCATGAAGTACAAGTTTTCAGGAGCTGCTACAAAAATAACAGGTTCTTCACTAGTTACACCTCGATCGATTGATCTTGACCAAGTAAAAATGGACTTAGATGGCTGATAGGTTCTAAATAAAAATCTTGGATTTTCTGTAAACTTAGTCCCTATATCCCCTGGTTTTACTCGAACAACTTCTTGTAAGTAAGCCTTCATGGTTTCAACATCCGCTGAACCTAGAGTATCAGGAATAAGGTACAATCTGGCACCATTACGTATTTCGGATAATTCTTCATTACTTAACTCAACTCCTAGTTCAGATAAGTAATTATAAGAATAGGTTAAATACCAAAATGGTTTTTTAGGAACATTTTGATACGTACCATAGATTGTATCAAGGTATTCTTGCCCGAGATATTCTCCCTGAGCAATATAAACACCTGGAATCTCTGAAATTCGTTGGTAAAAGTGATACATGCTGCTTTCTAATGAATTTGTATTACCAGAGTAGGTTCCTATATCATCCCCTTCTACAAAATCCGAAATAACATACATATTTTCGACACTTTTCCACTCCCTAGCTACTTTGACATTATCAATGAACTGATTCATTGGCGCATCTAAGGAATGACTAACTGCTATTAATAAACCAGCTACTAAAGTATAGAATAACAAACTGGTTGCCATTAATGGTTTCATTGGTAACCGTTTATGAATTGCAGCTAATGGAGAAACCCAATAAACAACAATACTTGGAATAATTAATGTTAGCAATAGTAACAAGATTGAAAGACTTGTACCCGCAAAGACTAACACAAATGATGATAATCCAAAACTAGCCCAACCTGACAAAAACCAAGTTGCTAGTGCAGAAACAGGTGCAATATAAATAGAAAACAGAAGAGAATCCTTAAAGAGGGCAGACCACAACTCCTTCCTATCCCATCCAAGTAGTATCAATGTCCCAAAATGTTTAAAGGATTGTAAAACACATATTAGGAAAAGAACAAGAAGAACCATAGCATTTACTGCAATACTAGCAGCTAAAACGATTGGCACAATTCCCTCAACAGTATTACTGCCAAAACTCTCTCTAGTCAAGTCTTCAACAGAAATCCCAGTAATAGATGAGAGATTTGATAAAAACGTTTCTCTTGAGAGGTCGTCCTGAAGACCATTGATATGATATATCCCGTTTATTGTATTTGTTTCTTGAAAAATATGGTCTAACCGATTAATAACAACAGGGGTTGTAAATAACAAGCTCGGTAATTCATAGAGCATATTATCAGTTCCCTTATCAAGTCCAATAGTCAAGTTATTGTCACTATGGGATAATAAATCTGAAATTTGTTGGCGTGATAAAATTATTTTACCACCGTTTGTAAAATCTGAAAAACCTTCAGGATTGCCAAGAACATCTAAATATATTCTATTTATTGAACCATCCCTACTACTATTTGTAGTACGTTTCGTCCAAATAGACAAGTCACTTTGTTCCAAAAAGTATTGGTATACACTTTGCGCCTGTTCTTCAGATAATCTTTGAAGATAAACTGTAACTGTCCTAGAATTACGGTTATAACTTTGCCATGCCTCCTCATACTGAACACCTGTAAAAAAAATTGCCATCAGAGCAAGTAGTACGCTCTGAATGGCAATCAAAAACAGGATTAAGTACTTCATTTTACCTAATAACATGTTTTTGTATGTCATAGGCGCTTACCTACAATTCCAGTAACATTGTGCTGTACCACTTCCAATATATCTAGATGCACGTGCTTCAATTCCTGGCCGTTTCCAACCTGAGAAACCTCCGTTAGCACTTGCTGCGTGTTCATACACACCAGATTGAACGTGTGAGTAACTCCAAAGTCCTACTGTACGACCATAGTTCCAATAAACGGCAGAACCTTTATAATAAACTGTTGCGGCAGAAGCGATTGAACCACCTGCACCAGCTAGGGTAAGAGCAAGTAACGATGTTGAAATAATCTTCTTAATTCTTTTCTTCATAACATAGTCTCCATTTCATTTTTGACTAAAACTAACAATTACAACTCTTTTTTAGTAACTTATGACAACTTAGTACATTGGCAACTATCCTTTTTTTGAACTGGTAATACTACCAGCTTATTCATAAAATTGTACAATTCATATTTTAAAATTTTACAGAATATAATTCTCCAGGATCAAAGCCTAAAGGGGCGGGAGCGGGATTTATCGATGGTTTACCAACAATAACTAATAAACCCGCTAATAAAACTGCGACAACAAACTTTTTAGTTGCTTTCTTCATATCTTGCAACCCCTTTCATATTCCTTGATTGTATTCTATCACGCAGAAAATTATTTGTCAATTATATTTATAAAGATTTTTTTATTTTATTTTTTTATTATGAATAAGTTTATTTTAACCGTAGAAATAACTCGTTTCATGAGAGATGTTATAATAAATGCATATAAAAAACAACACAGTAAAGACTGAGTTGTCTATAACAATTATGCTGGGAATGTTTCATTGATAAAACGCTCAAGGTCTAAAGCCATCTTATCATTTCCCTCTAGCAGGTATGCATGCTGCGCTGTTACAAAGTACTGTTTAACGGCATCTTTATGGGCAAAACCTTCACTAACATTCCCAAGTAAACAGTAAAGATTAGCTAAACAGTAGAAACTATTATTTTTGAGACAAATACCAATCGTTTCAAAAGTCTCACTTATCGCTCTCTCTGTTTGCTGGTTTAACCATAGATACCGACAAAAGTTATACCGACATTTAATCAGAATTTCAAGTTCATCAATTGTCCGAACCTTAACACTCTTAAAAAGATTGGTCATGCGATTATAGACTTCTTCAAATTTTGAGAGTTCATCCGTCTGAAAGTAAAAGTGTAATAAACTATTTGAGATATTCAAATATTCCCAATCATATTCGCTATATTTTGACAAAATAGCTTCTAATTTTTTGATCGCTTCATTCTGTTTAAGGTCATGGTTAAACAACACAATAGCCTCTATCCACTGAAGGTATAACTGATCGGAGAGAGGGAGTTTTACTGTCTTCGCAGCTTCTAACTCATAGATATATTTTAGTGAATCATAATCTCGTAAGTCTAAGAATTTCTTAGATACAGCACGAAATTGAGTCAAAAACTCCGATTCGACATGGATATCCTCGTCAAAAAAGTAGTCCATTGATACATTTAGCTTTTTTGCAAGGGCATATATTAAGTCTGAGCCAGGACTATAGTCTGCATCTCGCTCAATTTTACTGATTTGGGCCTGTTCACAGATACCAGCAGCCAATTCAACCTGAGACAAATTCAGTTCTTTTCTCCGACTACGCATTCGGCTCGCCAATAGTTTCCCCATATGGCCACCTCTATTCTATGTAATATTTATCTTTATATCACAAATTATAACATTATGACTTTTATTTTTCAATTATTCATACTCACCTAAAATCAAAAACTAATCCAACTTCTATGAACAATAGATTTTAGTACTGTCCAATGCAAGCTCCTAATCACTTCTTGCAACTTATCAATTACTTCATTGAGAGTTTTAAACATCTTTTTCTCGAACCCACGCTTCCGAATCTCCGCCCAGACTTGCTCAATCGGATTCATCTCAGGAGTATAAAGTGGAATGAAAGCTAAGTAAAAGCGCGTTTTTCTCTCTAGAAAGGGCGCTAAACAGTCCTTGCTTTTACCTCTGGAAGACACCACAGTATCGAGCTCCCAGTGGCCAAAAGTCTCACGATTCCTGACCTCTTTAGGACGTTTGGCAATCGACGTGCCAATCCTAAATGTCCCACGTGTTTCTTTGGGCTGTCGACTTTTTCCCTTTCGGCGCAGGACGCTTAAATCCAGATCAATCAAACCAGCATAGAGCCAGTTATAGATGGTTTTAAAAGCTACCATTGGCTTTTGTTCAAGCTGATAGCGACCACAAATCTGTTCAGGTGACCAAGAGGCTTTTAACCCCTTCTCAATTTCCTTTTTCAACTTTGGTGTCAAACAAGACTTCCGACCCTTTTGCTTAGCCCTGTGGTCGTACTGTTCCTGTGCTAAGACGGCGTAGTAACCATTTTGGCATCGTCTTAACTCTCTTGAAATGGTAGACTTATGAAAGTCAAGTTTACTTGCAATTTGGCAAGATTTTAAACCTAAATCCAAGTAAGTTTCTATCTTTATTCGGTCGGTTATGGTAAGATGGGAGTAGCTCATAGTTTTTCCTCGGGTTCTGTTTGTGCGGTTACTTACAGTTTACACCAATGAAACGCTATGAGTTTTTTTGTTGCACTATATTTTACAATTTATCATTTGATAAAATCTCAATAAAAAAGACTTAGAATCATGTTAACAATAACATTAATTCCAAATCCTTTTATTATTTATCTTCTAACTATATTTAAGATAGATACTTAAATTATATTACTGTTTTTCAAAAGTTCCGTCTGCCACTCGAAAATCACTGTTAACAGTTTCAATTGAATTAAATTGAATCTTTAAATATTTTACTTCTTTTTCATCTTTTCCAGGTAATTCAGCTTTAGCACTCGCTGCACTAGAAACCTTTAATTTGACGTATTTCCCAGCAATTTTCCAAGTACCATCTCTAGATTCGTCTTTATTATTTGTTACTTCTAGTGTTTTATCGCTATTGAAAACGATAGTTGAATCGTGTTTACTATCATACCAAGTACCAATAATTTGCTTCTCTGGTCCTGAATTTTGATTCAAGAAAAAGAATACCCCACCGGCAACCGCAAGTACTAAAACAACTAAAGCAATAATTTTTTTCATTATTTTTCCTCCTATAAATATCTAAAGATATTTATTATTTTTTTCATATACCTAGTTTCACTAAAATCATTAGTAAAAAATCAAATTTTGAATGATAAACTTTTATTCACTACTACAATAAGAAATACTTAACTACCTTTATTAATTACGATGTTTCCGTGATACTGAAATACCAAAACTACAAAGAACAATTCCCATTGCAAATACTAACCAATTCTCAATTGAACTTGTATTAGGCAAGGCTCTATTTGCAGCATATTTAGCTTGATTTCCAGCATAGCTATATACTCGTTCGTTAAAAGTATTTTCTGGTATACTCTTTTCTAACGTAGGATTCAGAGAAATCATCTTGTGATCTACTTTATCGTTAAAGACTTCGCTTTGTCTTGTACGAGTATTTAAATAGGCTTCCCTAACTGCTTCATATTGTGCAGTTGCATCCAATTGATCTTGTAAAAGTGTTTTAAGTTTAGCTTCCTCTCTTACTACATTCTCAAGTGCTAAACGATGCTCTTCAACTGCATTGTCATATGCATCTTTTGCTTTCTTCAAATATGCATCAGCATTTTCAAAATGATCCAAAAGTGTTTCTAAAGCAACTAAGTTAGTCTTTAATTTAGACATTGCATCCTTAATTTGACTTTCTTTAGCTTTTAACTCTTCAACTTTATTCTGACGGTTTCTGAGTTCTGCTTCGTCCCTAGCTTTTTCAGCTTTAAGTTCTGAAAGAACTTTAAGTTCTTTATCCAATTCTGCACGCGCCTCTGCTAAAACTTTTTGTTTTGTTTGAATATCTGCATTTAGATTTTCAACTGCTGATTGTGCTTTTGTATAACGAGTTTTGGCAGCAATCAATTGTTGAGAAGCTTCATCTAGATTCTTTTGTGCAAGAGGTGTCTTATCTGAGATTGAGTTTAATCTTGCAATCGTTTGACGTGTAGCATTTAAGGCTGCCAAATGTTTTTCATGAATTTTTGTTGCTTCATCTAAATTGTTTCTTGCAGTCTTATCTGTTGCTTTTGCTTTTTCAAGCTGCTCTTTTGCAGTTTCTAATGCTTTTTGCTTAACTTGAAGGTCTGCATTTAAGTTATCCAGAGCTGTTTGAGCTTTGATATATCTTGTTTCAGCTTCTTCTTTTAGTTGTTTCGCATTGTCGTATTTCTTTTGTGCACTTGGAGTTTGATCAGGAACTGACATTAATTCTGCTACAAGTTTTTGAGTTTGTTTCAGATTTTGATTCGCATTTTGATTTTCTAGTTTTGCTTTTTCAAGATCAGATTTAGCTTTTACTTCTGCTGTTGTAGCCTGGTCTAAATTGTCTTTTGCATTTGCTAAAGCTTGACGCTTGCTTTGAATATCAGCATTTAATTGATCGAGTGCATCTTGAGCCTTATTAAATTGGGTTTGTGCTTCATTATAATTTTGTGTAGCGATTCCCAATTTAGTAGTAGCTGCAGGTGTTTGGTCAGGAGTAGCATTGAGAGCATCTAATTTTGCTGTGGTTTCTTTGAGAGCTTTTGTACTTGAATCGTTTTCTGATTTAGCTTTTTCCAAACGTTTCTGTGCAGAATCATTTGCTGTATTTGCTGCAGTCTGCTTAGTTTTAGCAGCTGTTAATTCATCTTCCATTTTTGAAGTATCAAATGGAGTAGCTAGAGGTTTGGCAATTCCTTTATCATAGTAATCATCAACATTAACAAAATGATATTCTCCAGTTTGTTCATCTTTAACGTATTCAAGATGAGCATCTTGACCTTTAAATTTAATAAAGTGCATGCGCCCAACGCCATTGGCGGTAAAGCTATTTGCGGCCCCAACAGCACAAGTTTTTGTAGGGGCTTTTTCACCAATCATGAGTTTCATGTGACCGAAGTAAGCATGAACATCGTTTGTAATAAAGCTAATCACTGCATCATACACTTCACGATATAATTGAGACATTGTAGCTTTACGAGTTTCTTTAGCTTCTGAATAGTACCCTCCATATCCGAGCAAAGTGTTGTTGAAGCTCATATTTTCTCCAGCCCATGCAATTGACTCAAGGCCGTCTTTCGCCAGAGCTGAATCACTGTGTCCTGAACCATATGGTTTATTTTCATCAGCGTAAGCTTTTGCAATATTTTTAATCCCTTGAACAGACTCTTCGGTAACGATATAATGATGACTACCCCAAACTAGGTCTTGAAGATTATTTGCAAGAAGTGCATAATATTGGCTCAAAGCTTCAATCTGTTTATCTGTGAGATTATCCAAATCGACTTCTGAGTCATCGATAGGCAAAACAATATCCTTATTTGGCCAACCTTTGATAACAATATTTTGGTGTTCAGGGGAATATTCCGTTTCTGGAGTTCCAAAATCATATTGACTACCGGTGAACCATTTTTGAATAACGTCGTTTAATGCATTTTTATTTGCATCTGTGTCATCGGCTAGATAAGCCTTGTAGGCATCAATGACATCCTGAGGCAATTGAGGAATAGTGAGATTTTTAATTGCTGCAATTTGTTTATTGAGTGTTTCAACCGCTTTAGCAGCCTTCTCTTTATTCTCTTTTGCTTCCTGAGCTGCTGATGTAGCACTCGATAGCTCATTTGAAGTTTCATTTACTTTTGCATCTTCTTGGTTTTTCTTAGTAGTTAAAGCTAAAATTTCCGAAGCTTTCTTAGCATCATTTTCTTTAGCTGTTTTGAGCTCTTCTTCTGCACTTATCTTACTATTTTGTTTATTTGCTAATTCATTTGCTTTGCTATCACGATTTGCAATTGTTTGGGCAAGTTGTGATTCAGAAGCATCAAGATTACTTTGCGCTGATACCTTATTTTCTTGAGCTTTCTTTAGATTCTCTTGTGCTTGTTTTTGTTTTTCCTCAGCAGATGACAAATTTGCGGCCGTTTCTTGGCTTTTCTTTATTTGATCTGCTTCGACTGATTTTGCATTTTTAAGTGCGGTAGCTTTTTTAGCATCTGCTTCTTTGGCACGATCAAGTTCCTGTTTAGCTGTATTTTCAGTTGCTGTTTTAGCATCTAAATTTTCCTTAGCAGCATCGCGTTCTGCTACAATTTCTTCAACGCCAGTACCGTCTAGAACCTTCTGAGCAGTTTCTTTCTCTTTTTGAGCCTTCACTAATGTATTTGTTGCTTCTTCTGCAACCTTTTTAGCATCTGCTAATTGTTTAGCAGAAACTTGACTAGCACTAAGTTGCGTTTTTTCATCAGAAGAAGCTTTACTGAGTTCTTCAGCTTTATTTCTGTCTTCGCTAATAGCATTTTCCAAAGCCTTTTTCGCTGCTGATTCTGCTGATTCTTTTTCAGCTACATCACTTTTTGCTTTGTCTCTTTCAGCAATGATTTCCGATGCTCCAGTGCCATCAAGATTTTTTTGTGCTGTTGCTACTGCTTCCTCAGCTGTCGAAACTTTCTTTTCTTGCTCTGAAATTTTATCTTGATCTTTTTTAATAACCTCTGATTGCTGATTACGTTCTTTCTCAGCTTCTAGAACTTTATCAGATGCATCTTTTAGTGATGTTTCCTTTTTCTCAATATCAGCTTTTACTTCTGATATTTCATTCTTCGTTTTTTCAATTTTTTCCGGCGTAGCTGATTCTTTATTTGCCTCAGCATTCTTTAAGTCAACATTTGCCTCGGAAACTTTTGATGTAGCGGTTGCTTCCGAAGCCTTAGCGTTTTCTAATGCACTTTCTTGATTTGAAACCGATTGATCCGTTTCTTCCTTGATCGTTCTTGCTTCTTCTACAACTTCAGAAGTTGGCGTTTTCGTTACGGTTGCAACCCCATTATTAACAAACACTCCGTCTACTTGTTTTATATTTGTAGACGAAAGAGTCGTCGATTCAACACTTAATGTTGATTCATTTGGCTGAGTTGCAGTTACTTCATCCGCTTGTACAACAGAAATTCCCGCAAAAGCTGTAGCTATTGATACAGCAGATACAGTTGCTTTGATCGTTTTCTTTTTCATAATTCCCACCTTTATGATAGATTGTTGAGCAAATTATCACTATTTAATTATAAACACCCGAATTATACTATATTTTAGCAACTTTGTAAAGTTGTATCCAACCTTTTAAGAACTAGAATCTAACCTTCTAAGACTGTAAAATAGTCTTACGAGGTTACAAATGTCAAAATTACAAAAGTATATAAGCAAAAGAATACGGATTCTGCGAACCCAGTCAGGAATGACTCAGGAACAATTAGAAGAAAAAGCAGATCTTGGTACCAATTACGCGTATAAGTTAGAAAATTTAGAGCCCAATATAAAAATTAGTACGCTTGAGAAAATTATAGAAGCGTTAAATGTTGATCTACAAACTTTTTTTGATTTAACACTTAAAGAAGAAAGTACTGACTTAGCACAGCTTATCGACACTATCAAATCTTTACCAGAGTACAAACAAAATAAAGTCATTTCAGCTATTAACACTATTATTAACGAGACAAAATAAAAAGAGTGGAAAAGGATAAGTATAAAAACAATTCCTTTCCCACTTTTTTCGTGCCTAAAAATATGGCTATTAGCTATTTGAGCCTGCGATTTTTGGGTAACCAAATGTCATATCGAGGTTATCTTTCTCGTAATTCTTGATCAATTCCCAGAAATCTGCAACTGATAACGCCGCAACTGATTCATGCCAATTGAATTTAAAAAACAAATCTAAGAGAAATTTAATTACTTGATGAACTTTGGCTGTCTGTTCTACAGTATCAAATGTAATCAAAATTTTCTCACACAATGGATCAATCAATTCAATTTCAATACTATCATTTACAAAATTGAATGATACTTCTTGATCTTGATCATTCAAGATTGAAATATACTGATCCTCATCAAATGTTGAATAAAACATTCTAATATTAACTTCTTCATTATGATTAATTAATTCTGAAATATATTGTTGACTTGAAAAAACTACATACTTTTTATAGGTTTTCATTTTATTTACCTCCTATTATTTTTTTTAAAAGATTTTTTCATCCTTAGCTTTACGGTGGCCTTACTCTCTTTAATATTATTATTAAATGATTTGGCTTGAGCATCTACTACCTCCTTTTTTTAGGAATAAAAAAAGACAGTTCACCACTGCCTTTTTTTATCTTCACTATTATTATGCCATTTTTCTGTAAAAATAAAAACAACATTTCCGTTTCTAAAATAACGATGTTTTTTCTTCTATCTTTATTTTTATCAAAATATGGCATACTATTATTATAAATTTAATTGAGAAAGTAGAGCGATTACCATTAGCCATATGGTGAGAAAGTTTATTACCGGACACGGTTAACGTACTTATTTCTCATATGCTAGTCATTGCAAAGGAAAAAACTAAGAAAAAAAGAAAGAAAATCTAAATGGTTATTCTCTACTGAATAACATGAAGTAAAGAATAACCATTTAGTAGATAAAAAGTAAAGAAAAACGTGTTTAAGGTATAATAAAAGAGGTGAAAATAAAAGTAAAAACTAAAAAAATAACTAGTTTAGTAAAGTAAAAAAATAATGTAATAAAAAAAGTAAAATAGAAAAGTTTTATAAGCTCGAACAAGCAATGACATCTTTATGATCCTTCCAAACATAGATTACGGTGAGTACTGAAAATCTATCGCAAACATTAAACTTTAAGAGTTAGCCTCGATGGGAAGTATCAAAAGCATACCCAGCTTATTAAAAAAGGGTGGGAGGCAGTTTAACAATAATATGTATTTATTTTAGAAAGGAATGTATAATGCCAAGAAAAAGAAATTCCCTCAAGCATGATTTATTTATTGCAGCTTCAAAAAATATCACAAACAATCGAACGAGGACAAGCTATAAAAGAGCAATTACTCGCTTCACAAAGTGGGCTAAAGAACACAATATTAAGAAAAAATCAGATATTACTGAAGAAGTAATTCAACTATACCAACTAGATCTAAATGATGATCCAAAACAATACTCTGTTGCTACCATTCACACTTATTTAGCACCTGTTTGTAAAGCAGTTGATATCAACATGAATAGAGTTAGAAAAGACAAGCGTTCCAGCGACAAAATTATCCGAGGTCGTGTAAAATCAAAAAACTCACAAGGTAAACATCAAGAAACAGACTCTCGCTTCTCTCGGCTGGTTAATTTTCAGCGGGCAGTTGGGATTCGTAGATCCGAATTAAAAAAATTAAAAGGAAAAGATATTCGAAAAGATAATAATGGAAATTACTATGTTTTAGTTCAGCGGGGAAAGGGAGGAAAATTTCAACCTCAACTTATTCTTCCTCAAGATGTTCCAGTCGTCCTCGATACCTTTAAAAATAAAAAAGAGGATGATTATATCTTTACCGATGTAGAAATGAATAATCTAATCAATCTACATGGGATGCGAGCTCAACATGCAAAAGAGTGTTATTACTTCTACTTGAAGAAACTCCAAGACAATCCTAAATTCAAGCTGAATTTAAAAAATTTTTTAATAGAACGTTGGGAGGTTGGCCACCAAAATTTAAGGGATAAATCATTAAAGAAATTTGAGAAACAAAAGAAAAACTTCATTAATGAACTAAGAGATGAACCTTATAAAATTCGTGGATCAAACTATAAAAAAGCCTTAAATTCAGCACTGCCTACAAAATATAATCGTTTAGCCTTGATGGCTGTCTCGGTCTTCCATCTTTCCCACTGGCGTCTATCCGTCACAGTGACTAACTATATTCTTTAAAGTATCTCATTTTCGACTAAAAAATGAAAAATGAAGAAAAAAAAACGGAAAAAAACAGTTTTGGAACGTTTTTGCGGCATACTATTATTATCCAAATTTATTAGTGATATTTTATGAAAAAAAGAAAGGAAATTTAAAAATATGATTCACAATAAAAGTTCATCCATACAAAAACTAGAAAAAGAGGCAAAAATGTTGGAAAATGAGAAAGAAATTAAAAAGTGTTTTTCAAAAAAATCTAACTTTTGGGGAATCGACAAATGTGAATTATCTCTCATTGATTTCAACATTGACATTCTCAACTTTACTACTATTAATAGTAAAAAAGATACAAAAGTATTCTACAACTCTAACCACAAACTTCTTCAAATAGAAATTAAATCTGAAAAATTTGGTAAACTTACTATTTCTTTTGATGAATCGGGATATAAGAAAGAATATGTTAGGATAGAATTAATTAATCCGACATTAAATTTCGGAACAGTCGGTATTCACGGAATAAAGCAAAGGTTAGCAAATGCAATCCTATTGATTAAAAATGAATATGGAATTAGTATTACGTACAAAGATGCTATCTTCAAATTAATCGAACTAGCATTTACTGTTTCATTTGAGAAGAAGCCACATTTACAGGTAAGACGATTTTTAATAGAATGTCTATCTTTAGGAAGGAGCCCGAATTTTATTCAGCATAAGAATAAAAAAAATAATAGTGAGTACTCAATTCTCACTTGCAAAAGTAGAAAAGACGCATCATATGTACTTTACAACAAAATTGAAAAAGCTAAGGTTAATCGTCAGATCAGAAGAAAAAATTCTAGTTTAGAGAACGTCGATGTTCAAAGATTTGAATTAACACTAAAAAATCAAAAGATCAAACAGGAATTGGGTCAAAATACAATCAATGATCTAACAGATCAAAAAATAATAGAATATTTAGAGAATCACTTAATGTTGGCTTCTTTGCAATATATCAAAGCTATTAAAAGTTCAATAAAAGAATGTGAAAAAAAACTGCACGACACTTTTTCAAACTATAGTTCTCAAAGATATATTCCTCAATTTATTCTCGAGTTAGAAAATTATAGTAGTGAGGAATTAAAACCACTGATGATCGATGAAGAAATTATAACTTTCATGAATCCAACTTTTATTAAAAATAAAGCTAGAACAAAAACAACGTTATTAAAAACATTTCAAAAAGAAAACTGTCAATCACCCCCAATGGTTTCGTGGCAAGTTCTAGATATTATTAATTTAATGTTTATAAGCTTAGAAGACGCTCGTAATACTGGTCTAGGTTTTCATACCAATTCTACGTCAGTTATTTTCCATAAAATAAGATTTAAGAACTTTTCTAAGAAAGAAAAACTTAAAACTTTTGAAAAAACAATTAAAAAAATGAAAAGAAATATTGAATATCAAGTTGATTGTAAACTTAAAGAGAGATTTTCAAAGAAAAAATTTATCGCTATTTTAGATAATTAAAATAGAGTAGATAATCCCAAAAACGCCTGCATTTCAGCAAGCATTTAAAAATATGTACACAAAGGTGGTGTACATAAGGAGGAAAAAAATGAATCAGCGGAAAATAAAAAGGTTATCAATTCTAGCGTCCAAACCAACATTGATAACCCCAAAAATCAACAAAAATAGCACAACTATTTCTGTTGTTGCTATTATCTCACAATATTAAAGATTACTCAAGAAAGGTGAGCAATATGCAAGTTATCCTACCCGATGAACAAATTCATCAAATTAAACGGTTGATAGGCAATCTAATTGAACAAGAAATTAAAAACAAATTGCACAATAGTCATTTTGACAGCCCTTTTTTAAATAAGAAACAAACCTGTGACTATCTAGGAATTTCAAACAATACACTGGATTCTTGGATAAAAAAGGGATTACCCGTTATTCGAGTTGGAAAAACCGTTCGATTTGATAAAACAGAAATCAATCGCTGGTTACAAAATCAGTAGCAATTTTACCGTGGTTTGTTTATAATAAAGCCACGGTATTTTTCTAGCTCATTTCAAAAAGGAGAATACTATGTCAATTTCAAAAACTAAAAATGGAACTTATCGCTTACGTATCTACATTCCTGAAGAAGTCAAATCTTCTCTTGGAATTGATAAAAAAGTGATAGAAAAACGATTCAAACAAAGGAGCGATGCTAAAAAATACGAACTAGAACTTCAAAATAAGATTGATAAAATTCATAGTGGAGATTCAGTCTCATTAGAAAATAGTGGTTCTATCCTTTTTTCAGATTTCTATCAAAACATTTGGTGGGAATCCTACAAAGCAGGTCAGACTACTTCTACTGCTAAACCACCTTCTCAAGCAACTATAGTTGGAACAGAAATTGCTTTTAGAAAACACATCTTACCCTTACTTGGGAATTATTCAATAGACTTTCTTAATCAAAATAAGCAAGTTGTACTAAATTTATTGACTCAAAAGGCTGAAGAATATGCAAATTTCAAAGTTATCAGGAGCTACGTTAACTCTATCTTTGACTGGGCAGAAGAATTAGAGTATATCGAAACTAATCGCCTATCAAAAACTATAAGCCGTATCAAAGCAACTAAGAAAATCAAGCTACAGGAATCTAAAAAAGATGAAGATTTATATCTATCTCAAGAAGAACTTCAAGCATGGTTTACAGCTTTTGAAAAGGATTTGGAGACTGAAAAAATTCTATTCAAAGACTATGTTTTGTTCTATACTACCTTCTTTTTAGGAGATAGAAAGTCAGAGAGCTACGCTTTGCAATGGAAACATATTGATTTCAAAAATCAACAAATTCAATTGGTTCAAGCCTTAGATCGATATAAAAATCAAAAGTCAACTAAAGGGAATAAAAAGACGATTTTTTCGATTCCACAAGAACTTACCGACTTGTTAAATTCTTGGAAGAAGCAACAAAAATCTGAACTGGCTTCATTTAACATCATGCAAACTCCTGAACAGTATGTTTTTACGTATATTGATACAAAGGGAAATGTAAACAGTTGTCTCCATGCTGATTATCTTAACAACAAGATGAAATCTGTTAAGCGTCGTCATCCAGAACTCGCACATGCAACCCCTCATAAATTACGACATACAGGAGCTACACTCGCTAAACAGGCTGGAACCTCTATGGAAGCTATTTCCGAAGCGCTGACTCATAGTGACACAATCACAACTAAAACTTACGTCAACACATCGAACGTCATTCCGATGGCTGTTGGTGAAATTGCTTATCGCTCCCTAAATAAATAATATGGTGTGAATTTGGTGTGAAAAGTGGTGTGAATTCTGCTAAAAATCATCAAAAAAACACTCCATGGTGTGAACCTTGAAGTGTTCCGAAACGTTGATATAATCGTATTGATTAACGTTTTGAGAATTGTGAAGCTTTACGAGCTTTCTTAAGACCTGGTTTCTTACGTTCAACTTTACGTGAGTCACGTGTAAGAAGTCCTGCGCGTTTCAATGAATCGCGGAAGTCTGGGTCTACTTGAAGAAGGGCACGAGCGATACCGTGACGGATAGCTCCTGCTTGACCAGCGTAACCACCACCTACAACGTTAACGAAAACGTCGTATGAACCTGCAGTTGAAGTAACTGCGAATGGTTGGTTGATTACAAGACGAAGGTCAGCGTGTGGGATGTACTCTTCAACATCTTTTTTGTTAACAGTGATTTTACCAGTTCCTGGAACAAGGCGAACGCGTGCAACAGCGTTTTTACGACGTCCAGTACCTGCATATTGTGCTTGTGACATACTTTATTGTTCCTTTCCTTAGATAAGTCCTGAAATATCAAGAACTTCTGGTTGTTGTGCAGCGTGAGTGTGCTCAGCTCCAACGAATACTTTCAATTTCATACCTTGAGCGTGGCCAAGAGTATTGTGTGGAAGCATACCTTTAACTGATTTCTCGATTAAACGAACTGCATTTTTAGAACGAAGTTCACCAGCAGAGATTGATTTCAATCCACCTGGGTGGTTTGAGTGAGTGTAGTAGATCTTATCAGTTGCTTTTTTACCAGTCAATTTAACTTTTTCAGCATTGATAACGATTACGAAGTCACCTGTATCAGTGTGAGGTGTGAATGTTGGTTTGTTTTTTCCGCGAAGCACGCTAGCAACAACTGCTGAAAGGCGTCCAAGAGGTACATCAGTTGCGTCAACAACGTACCATTTGCGTTCTACTTGGCCTGGTTTAGCCATGAATGTAGTTTTGTTCATGATTTCTCCTATATGAATGTCGTTTTTGTTTACAGGGCGGATGTTCCGGTCCGCAAGTTATTTGAAAGGTTCCGGGGCCTTACAAATGGGGTAAACAATACCGCCTACTATTGTATCAAAATTCTAAGATAAAAGTCAACCGATTTGGAAAATTATTTGCGATTTTCTTTTCCAATGACAAATCCGATCAAGGAATTTGGGCCGACGTGGGCTGAAATGACTGGTCCAAGGGGCATCACGAGGACTTCATCGATCCCTTCAAGCGCAAGCATTTCTTTCTTCAGTGCTTCTGCTCCTTCTAGATCATTGGTATAAGAAACCAAGGCTGTGCTTTCACCGATATCTGCTTTGATCAGCTCTAGTAATTCTCGGACAGCTTTTTTGCGTCCCCGAACCTTGCTGATGGGCACTAATTTCCCTTCCGCATCAATCCAGAGAATGGGTTTGATGCTGGCCAAACTTCCCATGATCGCGGCACTTTTTGAGAGACGCCCTCCACGCATGAGGTGGTAGAGATCATCGACGAGGAAATAAGTCCGCAGTTTTGGCGCTAGGTCCATGATTTCTTCTTTGGCTTCTGCTAATGAACGGCCCGCATCACGCGCAGCTACTGCCCGCATGACCAGATATCCCTCTCCAATCCCAGCAGCCTTCGGATCGACAATCTCGATCACTGCTTCCGGGTAGTCTTCTAAAACCAGGTCTCGTGCCATGACTGCACTCTGGTAGGTCCCAGATAAGACTGATGAAAAGGCCACATAGAGCACGGCTTTCCCTTCTTTGGCAAATTGTTCAAAGGTTTCCTGAAATTGGCCCACATTGACCTGACTGGTTGTCGGTTTGGCCCCATTTTTCATAGCTTCTAAAAGCTCTGGGCTGGTCAATTGACCTTGGCCAACTGTCTGGTAAACCGTCCCATCTAACTCAATGGTTAAGCCAAGAATGGTCACCTGATGTTCCTTGGCCCAGTTCTGATCTAAATCTGCGGTCGAATCGGTTAAAATAGCAAATGTCATTACTTGTCTCCCATCATTTCTTGTAATTGTCGCAATACTTCGTGATCGAGCGGTCGCATAGGTGGTTTTTGATCGTTGACCACTAGCTGCGCCTGATTAAGGTTTCCTTTGACGACTGCGACCCGTTTTTCTAACTCTCTGGCAGATACCCGAAGAGCTCCTTGAGCAAAGACGGTCCATTGCTCATTTAAGTCACTGGTTGCGACCGATACTTGGTGGAGGGGCGTGTTAAGCTCTGCAGCCAAGCGCTCGATATAGTCATCTGCCGTCTCATCCTCACCGGTAAAGACCACCTGAACATTGAACTCCTCATAGGTCTGCCGCACTCCTGGCATATACTGGGCATCAAAGACACAGATGACTTCGATTCCTTCAAAGCTAGCATAGTGACTCAGTTTTTGCAGGAGGATATTGCGAGCTGCATCGAGCTCACTTTTTTGAAAGAGCTGGCGAGTCTCCTGCCAAAAGGCAATCATATTATAGCCGTCAACCAATAAGATTTTTCGTTTCATATCATTGCCTTTCTAGGATTATAGTCGGTTGCGAAAGACCTCATACATAAGAATAGCTGCTGCCACGCTGGCATTGAGGCTTTGCACATGACCATTCATGGGAATGGTGATCATCTCATCGACTTGCTTTTTGATGTTGGCTGAGATCCCTTTTCCTTCATTGCCAATGATCAAGGCTAACTTGCCAGCCGTATTCCACTGGTGCGATGGCGTGCCGTTCATGTCGGTTCCAAAGATCCAGAAGCCCTCTTCCTTTAGCTTGTCTAAGGTTTGGCTAAGATTGGTCACACGCGCAATGGGAATGTGTTCCACTGCTCCGGTAGAAGTTTTTGACACCACTGGGGTCACCCCAACCGCTCGGTGCTTAGGAATGATGACTCCTGAGACATTGGTCGCATCAGCTGTCCGCAAGATAGATCCAAGATTGTGCGGATCTGTTAAGCCATCGAGAATCAATAAAAGCGGGTTCTCTTCTTGGGCTGTCTGTTTCAGAATCGCTGCCAAGTCGGTGTAAGCAAAGGCTGCCACTCGAAGAACAAAGCCTTGGTGAACAGCTCCTTCTGTCATTTCCTGCAGGGTTTTCTTTGGCGTCCAAGAAATCGACACTTTTTTCTCAGCTGCTAAGGCCTTGATCTTGTCGACATTTTTCCCTCGGAGATCTTCTTGAATATATAATTTATTGCCTGTGTTGGCTTGTAAAGCCTCGGTGACTGCGTGGACACCGTATACGATATCGTTATTTTCCATAGAACTAGTATACCACAAGAAAGGAGGAAGAGGCCAATTCATGATATAATGAAATCAAATCTATCTCAATGAACAAACATAACTAGAAAGGAAGCCATGCCTCTTTTTCAACGAACCATCAAGCTCACCTTGGCCACCTGTTTAGCAGCTACCCTTGCTTATGCTCTGGGCTTGACCTATGCCATCTCAGCTGGCGTCATTGCCATCTTGAGTATCTCTGATACGCGTCGCAGTACCATCAAGCAGGCCTACCAGCGCTTTATGTCAACCTTGCTAGCCCTTGCTATCGGAAGTCTCGCCTTTTCCTTTTTAGGATTTAACCTTTGGGCACTGGGAGTTTTTATCGCTCTCTATGTTCCTGGTGCCTTTCTATTGGGTTGGCAGATCGGTATCACCCCTAGTACGGTGTTGGTTACCCACCTCTTGATTGAGCAGTCTACCTCCTGGGGGCTCTTGCTCAATGAACTTGCTCTCTTTTTAATTGGGACCAGCTTTGCCTTGCTGGCCAATCTCTATATGCCTTCTAATCAGGGAGCGATCGATCATTACCATGATGTTGTTGAAGACCAACTAAAGAAGATCCTTGGTCGTTTTGCGGAATTACTTGGTAAAGGGGATGGTCGCAATGATGCTCGCTTGATTAAGGAGTTGGATGGTATCCTAAAGGATGCTTTGAAGCTAGTTTATCTGGACCATTCCAACCACCTCTTTCACCAAACCAACTACCATATTCACTACTTCGAAATGCGCAAGCGGCAAAACGATATTCTGCGAGATATGGCAGAAAACGTCAATCGCTGTCAGTTAGCGGCGAGTGAAAGCATAATCCTGGCACAACTATTTAAGAAGACGGCTCAACAGTTAAGCCAGGAAAATCCTGCCCAAGATCTTCTAGATGATATTAGTCATTATTTGGCGATCTTCCGCGAACGCCCTCTTCCCAAGACCCGTGAAGAATTCGAAACACGCGCCACCTTGCTCCAACTCTTAAGAGACTTAGAAACTTTTATCCAAATCAAGGTTGATTTTTACCAACAATTTCATAAGGAAACAGAATAGACAGAGAAGCCCTTGCAAGATGCAAAGGCTTCTTTATTAGGGTAATCGTTGTAAACGCTTTCCTAAAATGGTATACTAGAACTGGAAAATAACTTTTTTTAAGGAGGGTCTTCTATATGAAGTCTTCATATAAGAAACATTTGTACACTACGACACTCAGTCTCTCAGCGGCTGTCTTGCTTTCCGTTATCGGTCATGGCCAAGCTTCAGCCGATAGCTTAGAAACTCCTCAAACGGAACCAAGCACGGTCCTTGAAGCGACACCTGCTACTGAGCAACCTGTGACAGCCGAGACGACTAGTCCCGCTACAGCCACAGAAGTAACTCCTGCTAGTCCTGCAGAAACAGCAGCGACTTCTGATGGGACTTCTACTACAGAAGTTGCTCCAACCGCTAGTCCAAGCACTACCCGTGCTACAACAACCGCTGACCAAGCGACTCGATTGGCGGATAGCACCATTTATCTCTCTGAAAAGAGTACGATTGATGACAAAGTCCAAGAAAAAGCTCAAGCTGCTGGCAAGATCAGCTGGACCTTAGACAATAAACCTCTCTCTGAGTGGAAAACCTGGGATATGGAGACAGGAGCACTGAGCAAGGATCCATTCCTCACTATCACAGAGACCGCAAACGGCAATGATCTGGATCTCCACATTGACGTGCAGGATCTCTTTGGTGAAGATCTCAGTCTTCGTAGCCCAAATAATATTCGCCGGACTTATCGCAACTACATCGGCAACCATGAACTAGTCGGAACCAATGCAGACTTGGGTGTGACCATCAATAAAACCCTTGTTTTTCGACCTTACCAAGACTACCATACGCATGAAGAAATGCTAGCTGCTATCGAAAAATCCAAGGAAGAAGCGAAACCCGATCGTTTAGTGCAGCTGGAAACCCTTGGCAAGAGTGCCCAAGGCCGGGATATGAAGATGGGGATCGTGAGCAAGGACCAAGCCAGCATCGATCACTACCTCTCTAGCACCAATCCTACAGCCTTGACTAAGCCAAGCGAAATGCTGGCCGCACTAAAAGACAAGACCTTGGATTACAAATTACCTGTCTTAGTCCACAACACCCACGCGGATGAACAGCCTGGAATTGATATCATCACTGGCCTCTTTCATACCTTTGCTACCAAGGAAAAAGTGACCTTTAACACTACAGATGAAGCTGGAAATGCTAAAACTGTAACGCTAGATATTCCAACCTTGCTCAATAAATTCATCTTCTTATTTGACTTCACGGAAAACCCAGATGGGGATGCTCTCAACCTGCGGGCCCTAGCAAACGGGCTCGATCCAAACCGGGATGCCAGCTACCAAACCAACCCTGAAGTTCGCACGGTTATCCAAATGATCAACAAATGGAATCCGATCGCTCTCTACGACTTACACGGTTTTGTCAAAGAATTCTTAATCGAACCTGCAACGCCACCACATGATCCGAACTTCGAATACGATCTTCTGTCAGACCTGATGCTAGAAAATGCCCATCATATGGGACGGGCAGGAGTTGCCAATTCTAAATACAATAGTTACATCATTCCAAAACTGGATTGGGGCGATGGCTGGGATGACTCCTTCTCTGGCTATACAGGGGTATATGCTGTCTACCATGGTATCTTAGGCCATACCATTGAAATTCCAGAAGGAAATGAAGAATCCTACAAAGCAGGTCGCAATGCTGTTCTAGGAGGGATTGACTTCCTCAACCAAGATCCGGACCGTCTCCTTGAGATGCGTCTCAACTTCTACCTGCGCGGTCTCAATAAAACCGAAGATCCAAAAGCTGAAAATGAACTGGTCGGCCCAAATGGAGAAATCGTTGGACGTGTGAAAAATGGTCGTCCGAAATTCTTCCCAGACTACTACGTCATCCCAATGAGCCTCGACAAAGACAACGATGCCCAAGAAGCCTTCAATATGATCGACTACTTCAAACGCAATGGTGTCCTCGTCAAGGAACTCAAAGAAGATATTGGCAACTATAAAAAGGGGGACTTAGTCATTGACATGGCCCAAGCCAAACGTGGCTATGCCAACCACATTCTCTACAAGGGCTCCAACGAATCTGCCTGGGCTGCTATGTACGCAGAGTTGCTAGTCAACTTCCCAGATATGAGAGGGTTCAAGTCCGAACCTGTCTTTGCGGACGGTCTTTTCAATGGAAAATTAGGAGAAGTTACTACCACCCGCGCGACTCGTACCTCTGAGATCGATCCAAAAGCTCCTTACTATGTGATCGCAAATACCTCAGCCAGTGCCGTTAAAGCTGTTAACCAGGCCATCGCGCAAGGAAAATCCGTCTACCTAACAGACGATGGCTACATCGTTGACCGCGATACCTTTGCTTCTCTCCTGCCAAACTATGCCATTTATGGGGATGCCCTCTACAAGGTGCCAAGCGGACCAACCTTGAAACCGATGAAGGTCTACTCTCCGAACTACCACTATAATTGGGCTGGAGTAGATGCGCCTGCTCATACTAGTCTGGTCCTTGAAAAATTAGGCTTCCAAATCGTCAATACGCCAGAAGAAGCGGATGTTGTTATTTTGGAAAGCAACCGCTTTGATGCTTCCATTTTTGGCAAGAAACCAACCCTTGTCATTGGTGGGGAAGCCATGCAAAAATTGGAAAAATTGGGAGTTCTTACAGGATTTGACGCTGAAAAATTAAAAGGCGGTAGTGACTACGAAGGCTTGATGAAAGCGATCATTGATGACCAGGATCCATTGACCAGCGGATACAAGAAGAATACCCTCTTCTACTCCAACTCAGGAAACTGGATTGAAAAGGTTCCAGAGCATTTCAAGACCTTGATGAGCATCGCTCCGAGTGATTATTATATTGCAGGTTGGTGGCCACATAATGATGTGCTAGCCAACAAAGTCATGGCCATCTCTGGAGAACTGATGGGACAACCTCTCTTTGTCTATGCAGGAAATCCAACCAACCGTCAACACCCTGTCCACTTCTTCCGCTGGGTAACCAATGCGATCTTTGGCAGCAAGTTAGCAAGCTTGATGGATTACGTTCCAGCTAAAGAACCAGATCAAGTGGTGGTTCCAATTCATAACCAAACAACCAATCCACAGCCAATCTTAGCCAAGAAGGATACTCCTAAAGTCCTCCTTCCACAAAAAGAAATGACAACTAAAAATGAAGAAAGTGTGCAAGCCTTGACTTACCAAGTAGGACAAAGCTTCCAAGAAAGTCCAGCCAAGGCACAATTGCCAAAAACTGGAGAAGACACAACTGCGCACTTCATTCTTTCAGGCTTCTTGCTAGCCGTTAGCGGAGGCTTCCTCCTCTTGAAAAAGAAAGAAGTTGAGTAAGTTCCAGGTTTAGACTTGGATGACATGAAAAGAACCTTCGCATCTGCGAAGGTTCTTCTTTCTATTCTACTAATTCCAACACAACCGTTTGGTAAGGGGTCAATTCTAGCACTTGGTCTCCTTCATGGAATAATCCTGCTGTATTATTTAAAACGACTATTTTAATCGGAGCTGGCAACTCCAAGGTGGCCTGGCGATTTTGGAAATTGCTGATCACCAAGAGACGCTTGTCCCCACGGCGTTCAAAGGCGATGATGTTTTCACGGTCCCGATACGCTGGAATCATATCTCCAAACCGAATGGTATTTCCATAAAGGGGATGGCGATACAAGGCTGTCAGCTGACGGTAATAATTCAAGATGGAATTTGGATCCTTTTCCTGGTCTTCCACATTGATGGCAACATCTGGTTTGGGACTGATCAACCAGGCTGTTCCATCGCTAAAGCCCAGACCTGGCTCTGCTGACCACTGCATGGGTGTCCGTGCATTGTCCCGGCTGTAGTTGGCAATTGCTGCCAAGGCTTCTTCCTCGCTCAAGCCAGCTTCTTTCGCCACATGGTAGCCATTGATGGTCGCGATATCATCAAAGTCCTCCACCGATTCAAATACTTGGTTTTCCATCCCAATTTCTTGGCCTTGGTAGATAAACGGAATTCCCTTACGCAAGATTTGAATGGTTCCCAGAGCTTTTTTACTGGTATCGTTGACTGGACCTTCCGCAATATAATGGGACACGCCACGAGGTTCGTCGTGGTTTTCAATGATGGTCGAAAGAACTCCAATGCTATCCGCGCGCTCATGCGCTTGGAAAATACTTTCCTTGAGTTCATCTGCTGTTGGAAGAGCATGGTCAAACCAGCCTTTTCCTTCCTGACCCAGCATGGTTTGTTTGAAGTCAAAGATCGAAGAGAAGACGCCATCTTTTCCAATGAAGAAATGCAATTCTTCATCAGTTTCATTGAAAACTTCCCCTACAGTGAAGGCATTGTACTTGGCAAAAGTACGCTCCTTTAACTCTTGCAAGAAAGGTTCAATCGGTTGCGCATTGACCAGAGACTCCGGTACTGGGACCAAGCCATTGTCACGATCGGACGGAAGCGAACGCCATTCTAAATCTTTTTTAATGTTGATAATAGCGTCGATCCGGAAGCCCGCGATTCCCTTGTCCAACCACCAGTTGATCATCTTGTAAATTTCTTCGCGCAAGACAGGATTTTGCCAATTAAGGTCTGGCTGATCCTTGTGGAAGGAATGGAGATAGTATTTGTTAGTACCAGGAACCGGTTCCCAGACACTGCCTCCAAAGTAACTTTCCCAGTTGTTGGGTTCCTTGTCACTTTCGATGAAGTAAAAGTAATCCGCATAAGGACCATCTGGATCCGCTAGAGCTTTTTGGAACCACTCATGATGACTGGAGCAGTGGTTGACCACCAAGTCCATGATAATGGAAATGCCCCGTTTCTTACCTTCCGCGATCAACTCTTCCATATCTTCCATCGTTCCAAAAATAGGATCAATGGCATAATAGTCAGAAATATCGTAACCCTGGTCAATAAAAGGGCCCTTGTAAATAGGGGATAACCAGAGAATGTCAATCCCTAAGTCTTGAAGGTAATCGAGTTTCTCCGTGATGCCTTTCAAATCCCCAACGCCATCACCATTGCTATCTTTAAAGCTTTTTGGGTAGATCTGATAAGCGACCTTCCCCTTCCACCAGTCTTTTTCCATGTTTTGTCTCCTTAAAATGAAAGAGACCGAGACATATCGTCTCAGTCTCTACAGTTTCAGTAGGTATTAGTATACTGTTTTTTCAGTTTCTTTGTCGAAGAAGTGAGCTTTGTTCAAGTCAAATCCAAGTTCGATGGTTTCACCAGTTCCAAGGTAGTCACGTGCATCTACTTTAGCGATGAATTCGTTGTCACCAACTTGGCAGTACAAGTGAGATTCTGAACCAAGCAATTCAGATACAGAGATGGTTGCTTTTACTACTGATTCTGGGAATGTTTCAAGGAAAGCAGCTTCTGTATTCACGTCTTCTGGACGAATACCAAAGATCAATTCTTTACCATCATAGCCTTTTTCTTTCAAGACTTTCAAAGCACCTTCTGGAACTTTCAAGTTCAATCCATTGGCAACGATGTGTCCACCTTCCAATTTCACGTTAATGAAGTTCATTGCAGGGCTTCCGATGAATCCAGCTACGAATTTGTTGACTGGGTTTTTGTACACTTCTTGTGGAGTTCCGATTTGTTCTACACGTCCAATTGTACCAGTACCTGCAGGGTTCTTAGTAGCAGACATGATAACGATACGGTCAGCCAATGTCATCGCTTCTGTTTGGTCGTGGGTTACGTAGATTGTTGTAGCTCCGATACGACGGTGGATTTTCGCGATTTCAGCACGCATGGATACACGAAGTTTAGCATCCAAGTTTGACAAAGGTTCGTCCATCAAGAACACTTTTGCATCACGGACAATGGCACGTCCCATGGCCACACGTTGACGTTGACCACCAGAAAGGTCAGCTGGTTTACGATCCAAGAATTCTTTCAAGCCAAGGATTTCAGCTGCTTCTTGTACACGTTTGTCGATATCTTCCTTGCTGTATTTACGCAATTTCAAACCAAATGCCATGTTATCGTACACAGTCATGTGTGGGTAAAGAGCGTAGTTTTGGAATACCATGGCGATATCACGGTCTTTAGGTGCCACGTTGTTTACAACAGTGCCATCGATCGAACATTCACCTTCTGTGATGTCTTCAAGACCAGCGATCATACGAAGAGTCGTTGATTTACCACATCCTGAAGGACCTACGAAAACGATAAATTCTTTGTCTTTGATGTCCAAGTTGAAGTCTTCAACTGAGTAATGTTCGCTATTTGGATATTTTTTATAAATGTGACTAAGATTCAATTCTACCATGATGGTACTCCTTTGATTTTTATAGTTCTATTGTAAATGAAAACGTTTTACAAATCTATGGCAAGTCTCACAAAAAAGAAAAAGAGTTTTGTGCAAGTTGCACAAAACTCTGGATTCATCCGTTTAAATCACATCTTGTAAAACTAAATGGTAACAAAGGGCTAGATCAGTCAGATTTTTTAACTGGAGACCCGTCAACTCCTCCCACTTATCAATCTTGTATTGGAGTGAATTGCGATGGAGATAGAGTTGCTGGGCGGCCTTGGTGACGACTGCCCCATTGTCCCAAAGAGCGACAATGATGTCCTGCAACTGGTCTTGACTCCCAATCAACTGATGCAAACGTTCTTTGATTGGGGTCAGATCCATATCTGCCTGCTCGATTCCCCACAGATAGAGTTGAGAAAAGCGATAGACGCCTTGATGCCCTTCTCGAATCCAAGCTCGAAAGACGGCCTGTTCTGCTCGGATAACCGGAGATACTTTCCCAACTTTTGACTCAGTCCATACTTGCCCGACCAGGATAGATAAACGAATATTGAAGTCATACTCCATGGCAGAGACCGTATCTTTTAAGATATCAGCCACAGCCAGCGACTGCTCTTGATCTAGAATGAGTACATAGTCCTGTCCACTCAGTTGCAAGACTGCCCGAAAGTTGGGCAAAAGCGTCTGCATCATCTCTAACCAAGAAGCCGTCCCTTCCACTGTCGAGTGCGAGAGGTGGCAATAGACGACCTGCATTTTTTTAATGACTTGAGGGGCTTCTCCCTTTCCATCGATCAGGTACTGGTACCAAGGATTAGGGGCAACCTCTTCTTCACCGCCCAACCAGGAAATCAGTTGTTTTTCTCGCTCGGTTAGCTCTTCTTCCTTCAGCAGCAGCCATTGATGAGCCTGAAGGGGAATGGCTACATAACCAGCTGGTGGATTGGCTTCATCCGTCATCTCTGCATGAGGAAACCACTCTCTGATATTTTTCACTGCTTTCTTCCTTCTTCTACTTGCTGGATGCACCAGTCAATCAGCTCTTCTAGACGAGAGATCTCCCCCGTCATATGGAGATAACCCATGACAGCCTCAAAGCCTGTCGACATGCGATAAGTTACGACATCCGCATTTTTGGCCTTGGTATGGCTATTGGTATTGCGACCGCGCTTGTAGATCTCCAACTCTTTTTCCGTCAGAATTTCTTGCTCCAGCATGCTTTCAATCAAGCTGGCCTGAGCCCTAGCAGATACATAGCGGGTGGCAGCCTGGTGAAGCTTATTGGGCTTGGTCATCCCTTGAAAAATTAGGTGTCTGCGAATATACATGGAATAGACCGCATCTCCCTCAAAGGCCAGGGCAATCCCATTGATTAGATTGACATCAATCACGTGTCCACCTTACACCTTCTTTTGTATCCAAGAGCTTGATTCCTTGTGCAGCCAATTCATCGCGAATCGCATCTGCACGTGCAAAATCTTTCTTAGCCCGCGCTTCCTGACGTTCAGCGATCAAGGCTTCAATATCTGCATCCAAGACTTCTTCGACAAAGACCACTCCAAAGACTTCTAACATCTTGGTCAAGGCATCCTTGACGTCTTGATTGTAGTGACCAGAATTGATCCATTTAGCCAATTCAAAGACGACAGTGATTCCGTTTGCCGCATTGATATCTTCATCCATAGCCACGATAAACTTGGCCACAAAGCTTTGCAAGTCTGCTGGATCCACTTCTCCTGTGAACGGTTGCTCATAGGTATTTTTCAAATATTTGAGGTTGGTCTCCGCATCGCGTACCGCTTTTTCAGTGAAGTTAATGGGCTTGCGGTAGTGCTGGGTCGCAAAGAAGAAGCGAAGCACTTGGCCGTCGATAGTCTTCAATGCATCATGCACGGTGATAAAGTTGCCTAAGGACTTGGACATCTTGACATTATCAATATTGACAAAGCCATTGTGCATCCAGTAGTTGGCAAAAGTCTTGCCTGTTTTAGCTTCAGACTGGGCAATTTCATTAGTATGGTGTGGAAACTCAAGATCGGCCCCACCACCGTGAATATCAATGGTATCGCCTAAAATCCCCGTCGACATGACTGAACACTCAATGTGCCAACCCGGACGACCAGGTCCCCAAGGGCTGTCCCAAGAAATCTCTCCTGGTTTGGCAGCTTTCCAGAGGGCAAAGTCGACTGGATTTTCCTTGCGAGCTGTTTCCTCATCTGTCCGACCAGAAGCACCTAACTCCAAGTCTTCTAGGGTTTTATTGGCTAATTTTGCATAGTTGTGGGATTTCTCCACACGGAAATAGACATCGCCTTGGCTCTCGTAGGCATAGCCTTTTTCGATCAAGTCAGCGACAAAATGAATGATGTCATCCATAAACTCAACCACACGAGGGTGGCGGGTTGCAGGTTTCACACCGAGAGCCGTTACATCCTCACGGAAAGCCGCAATATACTTGTCTGCCACTTCCTGTGGCGTAATGCCTTCTTCTTTGGCACGGTTAATGATCTTATCATCCACATCTGTAAAGTTGGAAATGTAGGCAACTTCGTAGCCACGATACTCAAAGTAGCGACGAATCGTGTCAAAGGCCACGGTTGAGCGGGCATTCCCTACGTGGATATAGTTGTAAACGGTTGGCCCACAAACATACATGCGGACCTTTCCTTCCTCGATGGGGATAAATTCTCGCAAATCACGAGACATGGTATCATAAATTTTTAACACGCTTCATTTCCTTTCTGTTTCTACTCTTTTGGCTTCAAGTAAACCACCTGAGTCTGTGTGACAAAGCCAAGCTTTTCATACAAGCGTTTGGCACCTACATTGTCATCTTCCACTGCAATCTGGAATTCCTTATCATTTTGCTCAATGAGTTGGTTGATGAGGGATTTTGCCAGATAGCTTCCGTAACCTTGCCCACGATAGACTTCAGCAAGCGCAAGTCCATAAAGGTAATTGCATTTTCCAGATACATCGACCGTACAAACGCCAATCACTTGACCTTCTTTGAGTAATATGTACAGCAGACTATCAGGATCCTTCAAGGCCTCCGAAATGTATCTGTGGCTCACTTCCGGTGCTTCCACTTCATCTGAAAAGGTTTGGTGGTGGAGCTGGTCAATGGCTTCAAGATAAGAAGGATCTGCCAAGAGCACATCGACATCCGAACGGGAATCTAATGCATAAGTGGTTCGATCACGTCCTAACCAGGTTTCTGTTTCGTCATCCTCAACCAGTCCCCAATTGCTGGCAAAATCAGGATGATTCTCTAGAAAAATACGCTCTGTCTGAAAAGTCACAGACTCAATTGGATAAGATGCCGTTTCTTTCTCAAAACTTCTATACAAAGCCCGCGCAATGCCTCGACGACGATGATTAGGGTGGACCAGGATCGCCACATCCACATCTTGGTCATCTGCATAGACGGTTAATAGGCCAACAAGTTCACCTTTTTCATAATAAAGGAAAAAGGCGGGCATATCGGGGTCAAAATTTAGCATATTGGAGAGATAAGGATCCCGAAACGTTCCGTCATAGTTCTGACAGACTGCAATAAGGGCCTTTGCTTCCAGTAGTTGGTGGTCATTCAATGTATTGGTTGATTGAATCACGTAGCGATCTCCTTACAAGCTCGAAGACCGATGGCTAGCTTCCTTAGCATGCTCCAGCTTGTTCATGTAGTATTCCCGTTTTTCTTCTTCTTGGTGAATAACCGGTTCGTCTTTTCGACCGTGCACCCGCACGATCTTGGCAGGAACACCTACAACGGTCACATCACTTGGTACATCTGAGACCACGACAGCTCCTGCTCCGACTTTGGCCTTGGCTCCGATTTCCACTGGGCCGATGACTTGGGCATGAGCGGAGACCAAGGCTCCTTCACGTACCGTTGGATGGCGTTTGCCGACATCCTTTCCTGTTCCCCCAAGGGTCACCCCGTGGTAGAGCATAACGCCTTTTTCAACAATGGCTGTTTCCCCGATAACGAGGCCCGCTCCATGGTCGATAAAGACACCAGAAGCAATGGTCGCACCTGGATGGATCTCAATCTGGGTCCAAAAACGCCAGAATTGGCTGTGCATCCGCGCCAAGAGCTTAAAACCATGGTTCCACAAAAAGTGGGAAACACGGTGAGCTGCCAGTGCTTTGACTCCCGGATAGGTCAAAAGGACCTCCAGCGAGGTACGCGCTGCTGGGTCATTTTCTTTTACAATATTGATGGTTTCACGCCACCATCCCATACCGTGCTCCTCCTTTTCTAATGCTTATTCTGAATCTTTTTGTGTAATGGTAAAGTCTTTTTTAGGTTTGTGGTCTTTATTGTGGTGACGAGGACGATCGCCATGACGAGGACCCTTTTCACCTTTTTCTTCTGAATGTTCAGGTTTTGGCGGACGTGGCAATAGTGCCTTCATAGAAGCATCGACACGACCTTTTTCGTCAATCTTGATAATCTTAACATCCACTTCATCGCCAATCGCTACCAAGTCTTCGACACGGTTGGTGCGCGTCCAAGCCATTTCAGAGATATGAACGAGGGCATCCGTCTTGTCAAAGAGGTTGACAAAGGCTCCGAATTTCTCGATCCGCACCACTTTGGCATGGTAGACTTCATCCACTTTGGCTTCACGAACCAAACCAGCAATGATTTCCTTGGCACGGTTAATCGCATCTTGGTCGCTCGAATAGATCGATACGTTCCCTTCTTCGTCGATATCAATCTTAACACCTGTTTCAGCGATGATCTTATCGATGGTTTCTCCACCCTTACCGATGACAATCTTGATCTTGTCGACATCAATCTTGATGGTATCAATTTTTGGAGCAGTTGGTGCCAATTCTGGACGCACTTCTGGAATCGTTGCTTCAATCACATCAAGGATTTCAAAACGAGCTTTCTTGGCTTGGGCAAGCGCTTCTGTCAAGATTTCTGCAGTAATCCCTTGGATCTTGATATCCATTTGAAGGGCTGTGATCCCGTCACGAGTTCCAGCAACCTTGAAGTCCATATCTCCAAAGTGGTCTTCCAAACCTTGGATATCGGTCAATACTGTATAGTTATTTCCATCTGAGATCAGACCCATGGCAATACCAGCTACTGGGGCCTTGATTGGCACACCACCAGCCATAAGGGCAAGTGTTCCCGCACAGATAGAGGCTTGAGATGAAGAACCATTTGATTCCAATACTTCTGCTACCAAACGGATGGCATATGGGAATTCTTCCAAGCTTGGCAATACTTGAGCAAGGGCACGCTCACCAAGAGCACCGTGACCAATTTCACGACGACCAGGCGCACCATAACGACCTGTTTCACCAACCGAGTATTGAGGGAAGTTATAGTGGTGCATAAAGCGTTTCTTGTACTCAGGATCCAAACCATCGATGATTTGCGTTTCACCCATTGGTGCCAAGGTCAAGACAGAAAGGGCTTGCGTTTGTCCACGTGTAAAGAGTCCAGAACCGTGTACGCGAGGAAGGTAGTCGACTTGTGCATCCAAAGGACGAATTTCATCGACCTTACGACCATCCGGACGAACCTTGTCTTCTGTAATCAAACGGCGCACTTCTGCGTGTTCCATTTGTTCCAAGATTTCAGCCACGTCCCGCATGATGCGGTCAAATTCTTCGTGGTCGGCATATTTTTCTTCGTAAACTGCTGTGACTTGGTCTTTGACTGCTTGAGTTGCAGCTTCACGCGCCAATTTTTCTTCAACTTGAACCGCTTTTTGAAGGTCACTGTTGTAGGCTGCGATGATTTCAGCCTGCAAGTCAGCATCTACATGAAGCAATTCCACTTCTGCTTTTTCTTTCCCAACTGCCGCAACGATTTCTTCTTGGAAGGCAATCAATTCTTTAACGGCTTCGTGCCCTTTAAGAAGAGCTTCCAACATGATTTCTTCTGACAATTCTTTGGCACCAGACTCTACCATGTTGATAGCGTGCTTGGTA
The DNA here is from genome assembly GCF_041431935.1 of Streptococcus sp. 27098_8_99. Lineage (NCBI taxonomy): Bacteria > Bacillati > Bacillota > Bacilli > Lactobacillales > Streptococcaceae > Streptococcus > Streptococcus sp. 27098_8_99. Next base: position 44,673 of record NZ_JAPVYQ010000004.1, read on the forward strand.
CCAGCTACTGTCAATTCAAGAAGCGATTGCTCTGCTTGTTCTTGAGTAGGGTTGATGACGATTTCTCCGTCAACATAGCCCACTTGTACCCCAGCGATAGGTCCGTCAAACGGAATATCTGAGATAGACAAGGCCAAGGATGAACCAAACATAGCTGCCATTGGGGCAGATGCATTTTCATCGTAAGAAAGGACTGTGTTGATGACTTGCACTTCGTTACGGAAACCTTCCGCAAACATTGGACGGATCGGACGGTCAATCAAACGCGCTGTCAAAGTCGCATCTGTAGAAGGACGACCTTCCCGTTTCATAAAGCCACCAGGAAATTTCCCAGCCGCATACATTTTTTCTTCGTAGTTGACTTGAAGTGGGAAGAAATCCCCAGTTGCCATCTTCTTAGACATGACAGCTGCCGTCAAGACAGTTGACTCCCCGTAACGCACGACAACAGCGCCATTTGCTTGCTTGGCAACCTGGCCAGTCTCTACGATTAACTCACGACCCGCAAAAGTCGTTTGAAACACTTGTTTTGTCATTGTAATCCCCTTTGGATTGATAAAATTATACGACTTGCCTACAAAGATCAAGATACTAAGGCCGCAAAAAGCAAAGTAAAAATAGGAAACTGGCGAAGTCTTCGATGAAGACAAGACAGTTTATCTTTTTTACACAGCTTTTCGGCCGGGTTCAATTACGCATGATAGCATAGATTGACGCAGTGTGCCACGCACACTAGGAAATCTATCTTTTTCACTAGGGATTTAGCCCGTGTTCAACTATCAAGATACCAAGCCGTTAAGCAACTCAAAGGAAAATAGAAAATCGAACGACGGAGCGAACGCTCCTAGGTAGATTTATCTTTTTCCACAGAGTTGTAGGCGGGTTCAATTACTCAAGATATTTTGGACGGTTCGGCTTGCCGAACATTTCTGTAGAAAAATAGGAAGGTGACGCCACACTCGATGAGTGCTAGGAAGCTGATCTTTTTTCCTAAGAAATGAGGCCAAAATTCAATTACTCAAGATACCCAGGCCACCCATCTCAACGAGATAGGAATTTCGACAGCCCATCTGTATGTTATATCCTCATCTTTGTATCCAAGCACGTATACCTTTTATTTTAACATATTCAAGCCCAAAAGAAAAAGGCTTTAAGGGCCTTTTTCTGCGAATCTTCCAAGAGACCTATATAAAAATTTTAGATCCAGGTATAGCTTCTATTTATTTTTAAGATTTCGCGAATTCAGTGCTGTCGACATAAAAGCGTGTTTTGTGGGTTCCACCCTTGTAATTCTTGTTGTTGCGTTTCAAGACAAAACGTCTGTATGGATCGGAAGTTCCTTGGATGGTCGTTGTCACTTCAACTGAATCTTCATTGATCACCCATTCATCCGGTGAAGGAATTTCCATCGGTGGCATCGCTCCGCCACGACCACCAGATACAATTTCGTAAAAGGCCTTGTCTTTTGTCGAATAGATCCGGCCATCTTTCTTTTCATTTGTTAGTTGGATCAACTGGTCTTGTGACAGACTACGGATAGAGTCCGAGATCTCTTCAGCATTCAATTTATCAATGATATCTTGTAAATTATAGGTTTCTGGCGTGTAGGTATTGAAGTAATCAATGAACATGTCTTGCGAGTAGCCTTCAACTGCACTGTGATCATTGTTCAACTCCAGCAAACGAGTCGGTTGCACCTGAAGTGAATAGGTCAAAGACGCACTGTTTTCAATGATCGAGTAGATATCCGCTTGGTCTGCTTTTGACAAGGTTCCAATGGCTTCTTTATCATGTTCATCTGACTTAGCTTCTTCTGTTTGCTCTTTTTCTTGGGCTTTGTCAGATGATTTTTTGACCGATGAAGCTCCTACCGGACTGTGCTTACGCTCATAGCGTTTTGGAGCGCAAGCTGCTAGGGAAAGCAAGAGGGCTGCAGCTAGTAAATATGTTCCAATTTTTTTCATGTTTGTCTCCTTATTTTTTAGTTCACACGGTAGTACAAATCGTTCCCATTCGTAGCATCACTCTTACTCCAGTAAATGGATTCACTGCCACCTTCTCTTGAAGGAATGAAAAGAATAGGCGTGTCATTCGTTGCCCCAGGCATCCGACTAACTCCGTGTAAATTGCCTTCCTTGAAGTAAAAACCAGAAAATTGAACACCATTGACAGCACTACCATTGACCTTCACAATTCCTTGCGCATCAAACTCAATACTCGTACCGTACTTATTTTTCCAAACTCCCGCTACACTTGAGAAATTTCCAGCTTTTATTTCATCTAGATTCATCTCAGTGCTTGTTTTGGCAGGGGCAGGAGCTGATTCGGCATTTCCATCCACTCGCGTTGTATAGTCAAGGGCAATCCAGCCTTGTCCAGATTCTAATTTGCCCCAGGTATGACCATCCGCATCTATGGTTTCCGTAATGGTATGAGTTCCTTTTGCGATCATTCCTGCAGATGGAGCTGAAGTAGATGGTTCTTTTCGAATACGAAGATCCGACACACTGACTTGCACTTGGAAGCTTTCTGATTTTTTCTCTTCTGCTTTTGCTGTTGATTTGGAATCCCCTGAACCGTCAAAAGTTTTCCAGTCCAGCTTACTGAGGTCCAACTGCTTGGCTGAAATCCCAAGAGCCTTCTCTGCTGTTTGGTCCCCACCAATTTGAATGGTTGCTTTCTTTTCTTCCTTGGCTTCCCCTTTTCCTAGCGAATAAAGGGTCAATTCCCGGTCTGGGCTCACAGATTGCCAAGTGGCGTAGACAATTTGCCCATTATCAAAAAGGTCTAGGCTGGAGCGATAGCCACCAACCGCAGCTGTATAAGCTGTATGGAGCAATTCGGCTTCTTGACCCTTGAGGTAATAGATGGCAGAAACGTATTGTTTTTTTCCAGTGTATTGATTGGACACCAAGAGCTCATCCACACCATCTTTGTTCAAGTCTGTAAAAGCGTATTGGAAGGTTACCGGAGTTCCTAAGCGCTCCAAAGCATCTAGATAGATGCTTTCTTCTGAGCCAGATTTTATCTTACCTAATTCCGCAAACAGGCCTGACTTATCGCCATTTTTAAGAGCTGTATCATACTTAGCATACCGCTCCAAAACCTCTTGATAATACTTTTGACCTGTATCCTTCTTTTCTTTTTTGACCGATGAAGAGCTTGCCGTATTCGGCTTACTTTGACGTTCATAGCGTTTGGGCGTGCAAGCCACTAAAGATAGAACGGACACACCCGCCAATAGTGAAATCATAACCTTTTTCATAAAAACCTCCTCATATCTATCCTAGTATATCAAAAATGGTCAATTTTCCCAGCTCTTTTCAAGATTTTTACACAAGCATTTTCCCCTCTCCCTCTATGTTTCTGCCCTTTTTTCTGATATACTTAGTATAGTTATTTGATCAAAAGGAGAACACTATGGAATTAAAAAAACGTTCTGAATTTCCTGAGAATGAACTTTGGGACCTCACAGCCCTCTACCAAGACCAGGAAGACTTCTTGCGTGCCATTGAAAAAACACGTGAAGAAATCAATGAATTTGTCCGTAACTACAAGGGTAAGCTCCACACTTTTGAAGACTTTGAAGCTGCCTTTGCGATCTTCGAACAAATTCAGATCCAACTCAGCCACATCGGTAACTACAGCTTTATGCCCCAAACGACGGACTTTGGCGATGAAGTTTTTGCAGAAATTGCCCAAGCAGGGATGGATTTCGAAACTTGGGCCAGCGTCGAACTCTCTTTCTTTGATGATGCCTTAGTCGAAGCGGATGAAGAAGTCCTTGAACGTCTCGGACAACTCCCTCACCTCACTTTTGCCATTCGTCAGGCTAAAATCAAAAAAGCTCACTACTTGGGAGCTGATGTGGAAAAAACTCTGACCAACCTTGGTGAAGTCTTCTACGGACCGCAAGACATCTATACCAAGATGCGGGCAGGTGACTTTGAAATGGCTGATTTTGAAGTGGATGGAAAAGTCTACAAGAATAGTTTTGTCACCTATGAAAACTTCTACCAAAACCATGAGAATGCGGAAGTCCGTGAAAAAGCCTTTCGTTCTTTCTCAGAAGGCCTCCGCAAGCACCAAAACACGGCTGCTGCTACCTATCTAGCCCAAGTCAAATCTGAAAAACTAATCGCAGACATGCGAGGTTACGACTCAGTCTTTGACTATCTCTTGGCTGAACAGGAAGTGGATCGTGCTATGTTTGACCGTCAGATCGACCTGATCATGAAAGACTTCGCTCCGGTCGCTCAAAAATTCCTCAAACACGTGGCCAAGGTCAACGGCCTTGAGAAAATGACCTTTGCTGATTGGAAGTTGGACTTGGACAGTGCGCTCAACCCAGATGTCACCATTGATGACGCTTATGACTTGGTCATGAAATCCGTAGCACCTCTTGGGGAAGAATATTCTCGCGAAATTGCCCGCTACCAAACCGAACGTTGGGTCGACTTTGCGGCCAATGAAGGCAAGGATTCCGGTGGTTATGCAGCCGATCCTTACCGTGTCCATCCTTATGTTCTGATGAGTTGGACAGGACGGATGAGCGATGTTTACACCCTAATCCACGAGATCGGACACTCTGGTCAATTCATCTTCTCAGACAACAACCAAAGCTACTTCAACGCCCACATGTCGACCTACTATGTGGAAGCTCCTTCTACCTTTAACGAGCTCCTCCTCAGCGACTACTTGGAACACCAGTTTGACGATCCTCGTCAAAAACGCTTTGCCCTAGCTCACCGTTTGACAGACACCTACTTCCACAACTTCATCACCCACTTGCTAGAAGCAGCTTTCCAACGCAAGGTCTACACCCTGATTGAAGAAGGTGGAACCTTCGGCGCTAGCAAGCTCAATAGCATCATGAAGGAAGTCTTGACCGAATTCTGGGGAGACGCTGTTGAAACAGATGACGATGCGGCTTTGACCTGGATGCGCCAAAGCCACTACTACATGGGACTTTACAGCTACACCTACTCAGCTGGATTAGTAATCTCAACAGCGGGTTACTTGCATTTGAAAAACTCTGAAAACGGAGCTAAAGATTGGCTGGACCTCCTCAAATCAGGCGGTAGCAAGACACCACTTGAGTCAGCCATGATTATCGGAGCAGATATCTCAACGGACAAACCACTTCGCGATACCATCCAATTCCTTTCAGACACTGTGGATCAAATCATTGCTTACAGTGCAGAATTGGGAGAATAAAATTCAAAAAAAGCTAAAGAAGGTTCATTCTTCTTTAGCTTTTTTGCTTTTTAACTCAACTCAGCCACAATGGCCTTAATTTGTGCTGCGGTATGCACTCCTGCTACTTGTTTAACAACCTGCCCATCTTTTTTAAAGAGCAAGGTTGGGATGGACATAATGCCGAAAGCACGCGCTGTTTCTGGATTTTCGTCCACATCCATTTTTAGGATTTTTAACTCATCTTCCGAAAGTTCTTCCGATAATTTTTCTAAAATAGGAGCTTGCATGCGACATGGACCACACCAGGTTGCCCAAAAGTCTACCAAGACCAAGCCTTCTTTTGTTTCTGCTTCAAATGTTGCGTCTGTAATTGCTTTTGCCATTTTCTTTCTCCTTTAGTTTTGGTACTGGGTCAAATCTTGCTTCATTAAATAGAAGAAGACATCTCCGTAAGTCCCTTGGTAGTCCAACTCATGCCCATTATAGGTCAGTTTCACAACAGGATAAAAATCTGCTACCCCAATCAAGCAGGCTTGTTGGGAGCGTTCAAACTCTTCGTAGGAATCAAAATGCATGACTCTTTCTTGTTTTGCACCGTCTAGATATGTAATATCAATCATGTCGATAACCTCTATTTCTTATGATGCATCAATTGTAACTCTAGATATTACATCTGTCAAACAAAACGACTTCCTCAGAATGATGGATCTCGTTCGATAAGGAAAAGACAGCAAAAAAGCCCTCTGAATCCAGAGGGCTGTTTTGAACTCGGGCTAAAATCAGGTGAAAACAAAAAATCTCCCCGAAGGGAGATAGATCTGGTCTATTTTACCTTACGATGCTAGGAACCGTAGCCGAAGATTATACTCGAGTATATCGAGGCAAGGTGACAACGCAGCGTAAGTGGAAAATAGAGCAGATTAACGACGAAGTCCAAGAGAGTTGATCAACTCACGGTAACGGTTAACGTCGTTCTTACGAAGGTAAGCCAACAAGTTACGACGGCGACCGATTTTCTTCATCAAACCACGGTAAGTAGCGTGGTCTTTTTTGTGTTGTTTGATGTGGTCGTTCAAGTGGTTGATTTCCCAAGTAAGGACAGCAACTTGTACTTCTACTGAACCAGTGTCACCTTCGTGACGTGCGTATTGTGCAATGATTTCATTTTTTTTCTCTTTTGAGATTGCCATGATAAGCTCCTTTTCTTTATGCTCTATCCGAGTGGCAGGTTTGGCATATCCTGCTACCAAGAAAGAGTTAGTTGTCTATTCGACCTTCTTATTCTACCAAGATTTCATCTTTCTGTCAAACACTTATGTTTCCTTCAAGATGGATTTTTAAGATGAACCTCAAGAATTTGAACGGTTTGATGGAGCATTCTTCTAGCAACTTATTCAAAAAGACAAATATCTTTTAGGATATTTGTCTTTTAATGGTATGAATCTTATTTTTCTTTCCGTTTACCACGCAAGAGCAAAGCCAAAGCAAAAACTGCTAAAAGTGCACCGAGTATGGTCAACCCGTATGCAACAACTTCACCAGTTGATGGGAGAATTTTTTTCTTTCCTTCTCTTGGTGTGGTTGGAGTTTCTGGTTTTTCCGGTGTGCTTGGAGGCGTTGTAGGAGGTGTTGTTGGTGGAGTGGTCGGTGGTGTCGTTGGCGGTGTACTTGGCGGTGTACTTGGTGGTGTACTTGGTGGAGTGGTCGGAGGTGTTGTTGGTGGCCTATGACGGTTGGTTACCGTGAAACCATCAATAGTTGTTGTATAGTCAACTACTGGATCCTCTGTAATGGTGTAAGTAATCTTCTTACCTTCCTTGTATACGGGTAGATCCGTAAAGCTTGCCTGCCAATTATCAGTAGCTGTGATTTCTTTTACAGCCACTTCTTGACCATCCGCAAGGAGACGAACTGTGATTTTTTCAGGACGAAGACCCTCTTTGTTGTCTGCGTCATCCCAGATCTTCTTAACCGCTACTTCCGTTACTTCTGGCGTGCGGCTATTAGTGATCACTACATTTCCCTTGTTACTGTCATCAACCGTACTAGTATAGCCTTTGACTGTTCCAACTTCTTTCACTTGGTACTGAATCTCTTTGCCTTTCGCTTTTAGAGGCAAATTGCTAAAGGTATGAGTCCAGTTATTTTTAGCAGAAAGTTCCACTTCTTTTCCTTGAGCTTTGTCGTCTGCATAAAGCTGTACCTTAATGATGTTTGGACGTTTCCCATCTTGGTCATTGTTGTCTTCCCAACGTTTTGTAACAGTGACGCTGGTTTTACCTGGCTTGTAGCTATTGGTAATAGTTGTTCCATCAATCGCAGCAGAGTAATTGGCTACTGTGTCTTCTGTGACTGTGTAGAGAATTTGTTTACCGTGATTGTATTTTGGAAGATTGGTAAAGACTGTCTTCCAATCAGTCGCTGCACTTAGCTCTTGGCTAGCTACTTCTGTACCATCTGCAAGGAGACGAACAGTGACCTTGTCAGGACGAACACCATCTTGATTATCATTATCTTTCCAGATCTTCGTTACTGGAATTTCAACAACTTCTGGTGTACGAGTGTTGGTAATATTGGTTCCTTCGATAGTTATTTCATAGCCTTCAACAGGTTCTTCTGAAACAGTGTAGGCAATGACATTACCAGCATCATCGACCACATCGAGATTATCAAACTGATAAGCCCAGGTTCCTGCAGCATCTGGTTTCACTTCTTTGGAAGCGACTTTGACACCATTTGCTAGGAGATTGACGGTGATTTTTGATGGACGCTTGCCATCTTGGTTATCATTATCATTCCATGTCTTTTGACCAGCAACGCTTGTTTTTTCTTTTTGGTTTACGACATCACGAGAAATCGCGAGGTCATTTCCAAAATCATCCTTGCTGATCTTGATAGGTTTTTCAGAGAGCACATATCCTGTCGGAGCTTGAATTTCTTTAACCGTATAAGCTTGCTTGATCAAACCCGTAATGGTGCCAACACCATTCTCATCTGTCGTAATGGTTCCAACTTGCTCACCTGTATCATCTGCTGTCACAGCAAAGACGGCACCTGCAAGCGCTTGACCATTTTCACCTTTTTTATGAATAGTGAAGGAATATTTCTCACCATTAAAATCTCCATCAAGGAATTGATACAGAATGTCTGCAACCTTATTTTGCTCCTTGATTTCTGTAGCTGTCATGCTAGCATTGTTTTTAAAGGATTTATTGATGGCTGGGACCTTGTCCAAATAAACATCATAACGAATCGTCATTCCTTGTTCTGGAGCTAGATCTCCGATATGAACCGTTAGAGATTGACCATCGGCACTGACAACAGGGGAATAATTTTTAGTGACATTTGTGGTATCTCGTAAATGATAGGCACCATCTTCGTTATCGATCTGCCAAGTTCCAGTATGGATGTTGACAGAATCTGCTTTGATTTTTCCATCTGTAAAGGCCAATTGGTCCTTAATATCAATATTATGAAGGGCAGTGTGACCTTGATTGATGTTCAAGGTATAGGTCAATTTTAATTTATTATCTGAGTTGGTCCAACCCCATTTGCTAAAGACTTCTGGAGTTGGAGGATACTCCCCTGGATTGACCCCTTTGTAATCGACCTTTCCACCTGAAATGGTCTTATTATCAACCGTCAGAGTGAAATCGAGCGTCTTTTGTCCTTTGACAACTTGATGGTCTACACGCGCAAAGAAACGCAGTTTCCCTGTCACATTGGCCATTCTTTCAGGATAATCCGTATAGGTTACAGTAATGACTTTTCTTTGATCATCTACCGTTGCTGTCGCAACTTTTTGACCACTTGGATCCAGCAGGTCGATGGTGTCCGTTTCAAAGACCTTAAAGTCATCTCCAAGTTGGATAACGGTCTGATCTCCCTTTTTTACACGTCCATTCGGCAACACAAAGTTTGCTTCAACTTGAAAACTCTCCCAAACACCGAGTGGATCTGTAATCGCTCCACCAGTTGATTTCGATATGTTTACAGATGTCACAACATCATTGATCGTATCTGCATGGACTTTAGCTGGACTATTGGGTTTGGCAAATCCTAAAGCCGCTAGTAAAAATAGGGCAACTGTTGTCACAACAGAATAGAGCCACTTTTTCATAAACGATTTTTCTCCTTTTTCTACGTTTACTAGATAAGGTATGTGAGTCGAAAAATTATCACTACATATTGTGATTTTATACACAACCCATCTTTTTTCATTATAATCGATTTACTTTGAGAAGACAAGCTAATATATATGCTTTTTGTATTTTAAGTACATTTTTTTGATACAAAGAAAAATAGAGAGTGGGACAGAAATAGGTAATTCGTTAGAATTCGATTTCGTCGTCCCACCTCCGCACAGTTGAGTAGGGCTGTAAAAGCTGATGAAATCAGCGTAGTAGAGCCCACTCAACCACTGCGTCTTGCTCGACAATCCAAAGACAATTGAGAGGCTAGGACTTTTGTCCCAGCCTCTTGGTTTTTTGCTTATAAGGGAACTCCGAATACCTCTAGGGACTTGAGTTCAGAAGGATGGAGTCTCCGCCATTCTCCCAATTGAAGAGTGGGATCTAGCCTTAGAGGACCCATCGAGATCCGCTCTAAATCCACTACTTCCTTGCCACAGGCAGCAACCATGCGCTTGACCTGATGGAATTTTCCTTCTGCAATTTCAATTTCGACATAGGAACTGGCGCTTGTCTCATCCACCTCTAAGATCTGCAATCTCGCAGGCAAAGTCGTGAAATCTTTGAGGGCAATGCCTGCTTCAAAACGGGCCACATCTGCCTCATCCATGATCCCAGCCACCTGGGCACGGTAGACCTTCGACACATGCTTCTTCGGTGAAAGCATGGCATGGGCAAGCTTCCCATTATTGGTCAAAAGGAGCAAGCCATGGGTATCGATATCTAGGCGCCCGACAGGAAAGACTTCCTTGTGACGGGCTGTCTCATCCAGTAGATCCAAGACAGTTTGGTGATGGTCATCCTCAGTCGCTGAGATGACTCCAGCTGGTTTATTAAGCAGATAATACACAAAGGTTTCATGGACCAGATTTTCCCCCATAAAGGTCACCTGATCCTTGTCTGGATCAATCTGTAGCTTCCCTGCTGTCTCTTTTTTTCCATTCACTGCGATTTTCTTTTGCTTGAGAAGCAGCTTGACCTCGGTCCTACTCCCCACGCCACAATCCACTAAAAATTTATCTAGCCGCATGATTACTTCCCGCTCTTTCGCACAATCCAAAGGCCAAAAAAGGAAATCAGGATCATGAGGATACCAGAAAATCCAAAAATAAAGGCTGGAGCAGATGAGATAGTCCCTAATAGACTAAGGACAAAGGTCGTTGCGATCGAACCTGTACTACATCCCAAAACCGCAATGGATGTTGCATGGCTCAAGACCCCTGCTGGCATCTTATCTGATAAGACATTGTAAACTGTTGTAAGAGCTACACTGTAGGCGAAGCCAGAAGCGATGGTTACAAGGGCAAGAATCAAGAGATTTGGAGAGACGCCGATCAACAGTTGGGCCACACCAAAAGCTACACCCGAAACCAATAATAAACGATCGCGGAAGAGCTGGGTCAAGGGCGAGAAGGCCAAACCTGCCAAGATCCCAACAAATTGCATGGCTGCTAAAATAATCCCAGCAGTTTGGGCAGTACCATGCCCTACTTGCTCGACCACACTTGGAATCCGAACGGTGATCATAACATTGGACAAGACGATAGCTGCCGCAACGACTGCTAAGCCGAGCGCTGTCCACCATTGACTAGCTGTCATCTGATCATTCCGATGTTTCTCCTCTACACCAACTGTTTTCGAACCATAAGGGACAAATAAGAGATACAAGAGCAAGATTGGAATACTGATACCGTAGACGAGAAAGGCAGCCTGCCAGCCAAAGCGAATCAAAAGGCTGACTCCAAAGGTTAAAACGGCCGTCCCAACAACCTCTGCAGAACCACGAATGCCAAGGGTTTGGACACGTTCTTTTCCTTTATAGCGCTCACTGATAATGGCAATGGCAGAAACATTGAGCAAGCCAACCGCCATCCCGAAAATAATCCGAGACAAAAAGACAACCGGATAAGCTGGACTGATTAAGGGAATAAAGCCACATAGAGCGTAAGCGACTAGGCCTATCACAATCATCTGACGCTCTGAAAATAGTCGCCCAATCCATTTATTGAAGATGAGTGAAACCATGATCCCTGCAGAAGGAAGCGAGACCAAGAGCTCAATCATGCTGTGAGGAATCCCCTTGTAATAGGCAAACATGGCCGACTGCGCACTCGAAATCGAAAACGAGGTCGTCAAAATAAATGAAAGCGCGAGAATACTCACTTTCTCCATGATTCTTTTCATTATTTTTTCCTTTAAACTAATCTTTTTTTCACACTCCTCCTATAATAACACGAGCTAGTGACAGGACGCAATAGATTGAATTAAAAAAACGAAATGATTTCTCCATCATTTCGTTCGTGCTAGTAATTGTGAGGCGAAGACTCCTGTTAGGAGCATCAAAGCACCAATCCAGACAAAGAGCAGATGATTGGAAGGAGCTAGTGGCGTCACCAACTGGATGAAGAAAGAAGAGACGGCTGATCCGAGATTGCAGCCAATCAAGACAAGCGAGGTCGCAAGATTCAGGAGATTAGTCGGAATTTTTTCAGATAAGTGATAGAAGATACTGGTGACCCCCGTACTGTAGGTAAATCCTGCCAAGAGGGTTCCTAGAACCAGGCTCCACAGCTGTCCAGACAAGCCAATCAAGGCTAAAGCTAGACCGAAACCAAAGCACATGATCATGAGCAAGTTCTTTTTGAAAACATGTGTCAAACTAGCAAATCCCACTCCCGCTACAATCCCTGTCAATTGCATCAGACTTAGGACTGTTCCAGCTGTTGTCGCCGTTCCCATACGAGCGTCAACAATGATATCCGGCACGCGCAGGCTAATGATGGAATTGAAACAAATGATGATACCAGCAATCACAGCTAGCATCAGACTAAAACGCCATTGAGGGGAGCGAAGGCGTGCGAAACCTTTCTTTTTCTCCTTCAAGCTAGCCTGTTTTTTCCCCTTAGGATAGGGGACAAAAAGGATATAGAGGAGTAAAATCAAGTAACCACCTCCATATACAGCAAAGATCGCTGGCCAGCCTAGGGGTAAGAGTTGTCCAACAATAAAAGTCAAGATGGCAGAGCCCACCACTTCAGCAGACCCCCGATAGCCCAGCATCCGAGTCTTGTCATTTCCTGAGTAGCGCTCACTGATAATCGAAATAGCCTTGGCATTGATCATTCCTGTCCCCAAACCAAAAACCAAACGACTAAGAAAGATGAGAGGATAGTCCTGCACGACCAAAGGCACAAGGCCACTAGTTGAAAAGAGCAAGAGCCCTGCGACAATCATCTGGCGCTCACTCATCCATCGCTCGATCAGGCTATTTAAAAAGAGCATGACCACAACCGCAAAGGCCGGCAGGGAAACCAAGAGTTCCACCTGGCCTGCTGAATATCCGAATTGGCTAAAATAGGCCTTCATAGCTGGCAAACCGGCTGTAATTGAAAAGGATGAGATCAGCATGAGCGACAAACTCAAGAGACTGATTCTTTCCATTGTTTTTTTCATTTTTTTATTTCCTACACTTTACTGGTAACATTTGATTTTACTAGTTTTTTCAGAAAAGATTCAAACTAGTATTTTCAATAGAATCCTAGTATAATCAATTTAGAAATAGAAAAACAGGACATTTGTCCTATTTTAGGAGATTGAGATGAAAAAAATTTCCCCATCTACAAGACTCAAGGAAATCATCACAGACTACCAATTGGACCAGATCTTTCCGGGCGACTGCCTCAGCCAACTGGACCTCGTTCTCTACCAGGCTGGAGATTATATCTGCCGCCAAGGCTCTGAGCAAGATGTCATTCCTTATTTTCTCAAAGGCCGGCTCAAGATTATCCACAGTCTTGAGAATGGCAGCGACACCATCCTTGAAATCCAAGAAAAACCTGGACTCTTAGGAGAGATTGAGCTCCTGCTCGATCGGGTCTGTATCTCATCAGTCATTGCAGACCAAGACTCGCTAGTCGTCCAGCTCCCAGCCCTGCACTTTAAGAAGCGCCTCCTGCTTGATCCAACCTTTTTGCGCTCTACGGCCAAGACCTTGGCTGAGAAATTACACCAGATCAACTATTTGGCTCCTGCCAACTTTCATTATTCGGTCAAGGAACGCCTCGCCTCGCATTTTCTGGAGCATTGCGATGAAAATGGGACCCTCAAGCCCAAGATGAATCAGCTGGCCCTGCGTTTTGGGATCAGCTACCGCCACCTTAGCCGTGTCATCAAGCAGATGATCGAAGAGGGCTTAGTCCAAAGAGAAGGGCGAGTCTATACGATTTTAGATGCAAAAAGGATGAATGATTTGTCCATCAAACATGCGGAAACCGTCGACAGATAACTTTAATTTTAGGCTCTTTTGTGTTATCATGGAGGGTAGAAAGAAAGTGAGAGTAAAACGATGAAAGCAATTGAAAAAGTTACAAGAGCATCCCATTTGATTGATATGGATGACATTATCCGCGAAGGAAATCCAACACTTCGAGCTGTTGCAGAAGACGTGACCTTCCCTTTGTCTGATCAGGAAATTATCCTGGGTGAAAAAATGATGCAATTCTTGCACCATTCTCAAGACCCTGTTATGGCTGAAAAACTTGGCCTCCGTGGAGGAGTGGGGCTCGCTGCCCCTCAGCTGGATATCTCTAAACGAATCATCGCTGTTTTGGTTCCCAATCCAGAAGATGCCGATGGAAACCCACCAAAAGAAGCCTATAGCCTTCAAGAAGTCATGTACAATCCAAAGGTTGTCGCCCATTCTGTTCAAGATGCGGCTCTTGGCGACGGGGAAGGCTGTCTCTCTGTAGACCGCAACGTCCCAGGCTATGTGGTTCGCCATGCCCGCGTGACAGTTGAGTATTTCACAAAAGATGGGGAAAAGAAACGCATCAAACTCAAGGGATACAACTCCATCGTCGTTCAACATGAAATCGACCACACCAACGGTATCATGTTCTATGACCGCATCAACCCAAACAACCCATTTGAAATCAAAGAAGGACTCTTGATTTTAGAATAGCGCAAATGACAAAAAAGTAAGGTAGTAGTGAATCATCACTACTACCTTACTTTTTTTACGAGACTGCGTCTACCGATTTCTGTTTCTCGGCACAGTGGTTGATTGACGGCACTCGAACCTTTCGGTTCTTCGTCCAGTCTAATCAACTGTGTGGGGGCAGGACTACGAAATCGAGACTGCGTCTACCGATTTCTGTCTCTTGGCGCAGTGGTTGATTGGAACTACTCCTACCTGCGGTACTCGTACTTCCTAATCAACTGTGCGGGGGTACTAAAAAGGTCCTGCGGACCTTTTTTGCCCGAGCATTAAAACCGAAAAGCGAGGTAGAAATCAAACTCTTCGAGTTACTGATTTCTGTTTCTCGGCACAGTGGTTGATTGACGGCACTCGAACCTTTCGGTTCTTCGTCCAGTCTAATCAACTGTGTGGGGGCAGGACTACGAAATCGAGACTGCGTCTACCGATTTCTGTCCTGCTCCCTATATTGCCCAATCTCCGTTGCGGAAGACTGGGACGCGGGTGCCGTCTTCTCGGATGCCGTCGATATCCATTTGGCTTGAGCCGATCATGAAGTCGACGTGGACATCTGAGCGGTTGAGGCCGGCTACTTCGAGTTCTTCTTCTGTGAACTCTGCGCCACCTTCTACGCTGGTTGCATAGGCTGCTCCGATGGCCAAGTGGTTAGAGGCATTTTCGTCAAAGAGAGTGTTAAAGAAGGTAATGCCTGATTGTGAAATTGGGCTTGGATCTGGTACGAGGGCACATTCACCCAAGGCACGCGCTCCCTTGTTTTTGAAGACCAAGTCTTTCATAACTTGATCGCCTTTTTCAGCTGTGATATCCACAATTTCTCCATTTTCAAAGGTCACTTTGATGCCTTCGATGATGTTCCCATTGTAGCTAAGCGGTTTTGTAGAAGTTACATAACCTTCTGCGCGGCGGAAGTCAGGAGCTGTGAAGACCTCTTCTGTCGGCATGTTTGGCAAGAAGCTTTCACCTTGGGCATTGATGGCTCCGGCAGATTCCCAGACGTGGTTCTTCGGCAAGCCAAGAGTCAAATCTGTACCAGGCGCTGTGTAGTGAAGGGCTGAGAATTGTTCCTTATTCAGTGTATCTGCCTTGCTCTTGAGAATAGCAGCATGCTCTTCCCAAGCCTTGACTGGATCTTCTTCGTACACCCGGCAAGTCTTGAAGATTTGATCCCACAGGAGATCCACTGCTTCTTCATCGCTCGCCGCATTTGGGAAGACCTTTTTCGCCCATTCTAAACCTGCTGCTGCAGCAACGGTCCAGCTGACCTTGTTGGATTGAGTTGCGATGCGCATTGGTTTCATGGCCATGCCCAAAGCCTTGGCAGAGGCAGAAAGCTTCTCTGCATCAACACCATTTAAGGCACCTGGATCAGACGAGCGCACACCCAAGCGACTAGCCTTGTGGTCTAAGAGGTAGTTCATTTCCGCGATCTTGTAGTCAGGCACGTTGTCCAAGCGATCCATCGGTGCATGGAGGAATTTTTCCCGGGTAGTAAAATCATCTGCCCATTGGACAATCACTTCGTGCGCCCCCAATGCATAGGCTTCCTTCACAATCAAGTGGGCCAATTCTCTTTGTTCCACATCAATGTTCAAGACCAAGGTATGGCCAGGTTGCACGTTGATGCCGTTCGCCACCAACAATTTAGCGTATTTTTTGAGGTTTTCTTTAAAATTTGGTAAAACCATTGCTTTCTCCTTCATAAGTGAATAATCTTCTCCTAGTATACCATAAGTCCATGCAAAAAGGATTCCGCTCCTGCAGAATCCTTTTTCTTGTTCCTTCTAGCTTAAGGAAGAACATAGCCTTGATCATCCACGGTATGGGGTTGCTCTGAACTGCTATTCTCTCTCAAAGCTTCCAAATCTTGATCCAAAATGGAATTGTAGTCTGTACTACCTTCACGGGTTACCCGAGTTGATACTTGGCGCAAGAGTTTTTCATTGAGATTGCGAACCCAGCGACCATTACTATGGTCATTGGCACGCATATAATTTCCTTTCACAATCTCTCCATAAAGGGCTTCATTGACCTGGTAACCTTGCTTACGCAATCCTAACAGACCGATCTCAACGATCTCATCTGGGCTGTAGTCTTCAAAATCAAATGTAGTCGGGATCCGGCTTTGCAGACCTGAATTGACCTGCAAGAAGTCGTGCATCTCTTTTGTGTAACCAGCAAAGATAATAACGATATCGCGGCGGTGGTCCTCCATAAATTTGAGGACTTCGTCCAAGGCTTCTTTCCCAAAATCGTCATTTAAACCGGTATAGAGCGTATAGGCCTCATCGATAAAGAGGACTCCCCCCAGTGCACTTTCTAGGACTTCGCGCGTCTTCAAAGCTGTTTGACCTTGGTAGCCTCCAACCAGATTGCTCCGCGAAACTTCGATGAATTTCTTCTGTTTGATAACCCCTTTTTGGAAGAGGATATTGCCCAAAATGCGGGCCACGGTAGTCTTCCCTGTACCAGGATTTCCAAGAAAGAGAGAGTGCAAGGTCGTGTCTTCGACGATGCCACCTTGTTCAGCCCGTTTTTGGTTGAACTCAGCCATGGCTACGAATTGTTCGACTTGCTCTTTCACCTTGGCAATTCCAACCAAACGGTTGAGGGCAGCCATCCCATCTTCTTCCTTGTCGGCTCCTGCTTGATACTTACCTTGGTTAAGGACAGCATCGATATCGCTATTGAGGATGGTCTCAATATCGTCAGAACCTTGGGCCACCACCCGATCCGCCATGGTCTTGGTCAATTGCTCATCCAGATTACGGATCCAGCGTCCATTGCTCTTATCTAGCGAGCCATCATAAGCCCGCTTAACATGCCGCGCATAGTAATCCCGGTCTTCGAGTTTGTAGTCCCCTTTGCTTAGGATCATTTCACCTAGTTGGACAATCTCATCTCCTGTGAAATCTTCAAAGATGAAATTATTTGGTACCCGAGAACGAAGGCCTGGATTGGTCTTTAAGAACTCCTCCATTTCCTTGGTATAGCCGGCAAAGATAATCATGATGTCGTCACGATTGTCCTCCATAAATTTGAGGATGGTATTGATCGCCTCGATCCCAAAGTCCGCACCGCTGTCCTTTTTATCCAAGCTATAGGCTTCATCAATAAAGAGAATGCCTCCTCGCGCTTTTTCAAGCAGGGCTTGGGTCTGTTCAGCCGTTCCTCCAATATTCGAAGAAATCAGATCGGACTCCGTTGCTTCCACGAAACGGAATTCTTCCCCTGAGAGGACACCCGCATCAAAGAGCACTTGTCCCAACAGACGGGCCACAGTGGTTTTCCCTGTACCAGGATTTCCCATAAAGGCAGCATGCAAGGTTTGCTTTTCAGGTGCCTTGCCACTAGCGATTCGTTTCTTGTTAAATTCCACCATGTTGATCATTTTCTTGATCTCATGTTTGACTTTTTCAAGACCAATCAGGCTATTGAGTTCTTGAAGAGCATCTTGTTTCTTCTCTGGACCAGAGTCTCTTGCGGTGGTTGGAGCCACCGTTGCATCCGTCGTCTGTCCCGTAGGAACGACTTGCGCATTGCCCTTGGCCACTTCTCTGCCAACAAGATAGTCACAGTCATCCTCGATTTCCTTGGTCAGATCACGCGCATCGCCTTGCCTATAGGTCACGGTGCCCACCTTCGCAAAGGCTCCACCTTGAAGCCGTATATTAGGATCCGCAATCTTATGACAAATCATATGCTCAGCCATCAGCACACCATCATCAAAAACTCCAAACGAAATGGTTTGGGCATTCTCATTCAAGAAGGTCGTTTCTCCAGTCAGGGAAGCAAAGGACTCTTCATAGACGCATAAAAATTCTGAAAATGTAGCCTGGTGAGCTCGGATCATACTATTGAATGCATTGAGAGAGGTGATACGATCGGAATCCGAATTGAATTGAACATTATTGTCAAGACAGACTCCAGTTCCAGTAGGCAACTCAATTTTACAGTTTTCAGACTCCCAGATGACATTCCTCAACCAAACTGGTGGAAAGTCCTTTTCCAGATCCCCGCCTGTAATCGTTGAATTTTTTGCGATCACTTCTGAGTCCTTGGCATGGATCGTATTATTCCCAAATTTTTCAATATGGACATTTTCTAAGGTCAATTTAGATCCTTCTGACAGATCTATCTTAGAAAAAATCGTTGAATTTTGAATGGACAGTTCTGATGCTGACATTCCGATGACACTTTGGTGTTTTTCCGGAACCTTCATCCCAACTCCATCCAATGTCATTTTCGAATGCGTATCCATATAGATAAAAAATTCACTATTTGTCGGAGTGGTAATTTCAAAATAGACCTGTTTACAAGTGATAGCTGACTCATTCCATAAGGTCAAGGCAGTATAGTTCCCACCAACTTTAAACCACAGATCTTCAAATGTCACCTGAGCTCCCTCTACAAATCGGAAAGAAGCCTCAATCGTGTTGTTAAACATGCGCCCATTACCATTTGGATTTGGAACTACATGCCCCACAAAATGAAGGCTCTTGTTGATCACAATTACCTCATCTGTCGGCCATTGAAACACATACCCATTTTCAAACTCGATGGTATCTCCATCCTGCGCTTTTTCAAGCGCATCCATAAAGTTCCAACTATTGTTGTAAGGCCCTACTAAATATCTTGCCACGCGCTTCTCCTTTGTTTCATCTTTTCTGTTTCCTTGTTATAAACACTTGTTACTAAAAATTGTAACACAATCCAGTACCAAAGAAAACACTTATCAGATCTGAAAGGACTGAAAAACCTCTATTTTCAAAAGGAAAATAGAGGCTGTCAGTTAATCTTTCAAGGCTGAAAACAAGCTGGCTAGAGCAATCACTCCTGAGAGCATGGCAGTGGAAAGGAGCAGCACATTGTCTGCCACTTCTAGCTTGTACTCAAAGACTTTTTCAGCTGGTTTGTCTTCTGCAAAAATTTCTAACTTCATGTTCTCCTCCTTTGTTTCTAGAACAAATCACTGTGACTTCCTGTCCTCAGCAAGTTTAAAATCAATTCATCCTGATCTACTTTGTAAACCAAAAGCCAATCCGGCTGGATATGACACTCCCGAACACCTTGGAAATGCTTGGAATTGGTCAATTGATGGTCACGATATCTGACAGGAAGTTCTTTTTCTTGAACCAGAAAATTCAAAACTTCTTCTAACAGTTCTGCCTTCAAACCTCGCTTCATTGCTAACTTAAAATCTTTTTTAAACTGTTTATGATAACGAATCTTAAGCACGCAAGTCCTCCATCAAGTCTGAGACCGATTCAAAGGGCTGACTCATATTCCGATTTTGCTCTACATCCGTTACTACTTGGAGCAACTTACCACGATCGTCTAATCGAACATCAAAAGGTAAGCCCTGATATTGAATAGCCTGACGAAGGAAAATGTTGATAGCCGTGGTCATATCCATCCCTAAATGATTAAATACCAGTTGGGCTTGCTCCTTAACCTCACTATCCAAACGGATACTCATGCTCGTCTTTGACATATTCTCACCTTCTTTCTATCTTTTATTGTATCAAAAAAGAAGGCTATTGTAAATCCATAGGATATACAATGGATAGCTGTAAACTAAAATATAGTAAAGAAATAAAATTAGTATCCCAAATATGGGAGATCTCAGCCTGAGTTTTAGTTTTAGAATATAATGTTGCTATCATATATTAAGAGGTGAAAAATATGAAGCAGATTACGAAACAATATAAATTACTATATTTCTTGCTTATTTTATTAAGTCTGACAAGTGCTCTTTTAATGACATTCTTCTCTCTCCAATTAGGAAGAATACTTGATAGTATATCTAATTCAAATAGTGGATTACTCTTTCATATCACTATTTGTGTAAGTTCGATTTTACTGTGGTTCTTGATTTCTTGTTCCTATTCCTATCTTAAAAACCAATATGTAAAAAAAGTTATTTTAGATCTAAAAAGGCGTCTCTTATTACATTATTTATCGCGTGAATTTAACCAAATTGACAACCGTAACCATTCAGATTTCTTAAATAATATCACCAAAAACAGTGACCTTATTCAAGAAAATTTATTAATCCCTAAAATCTCTCTAATTGCAAATTTAGGGAGCCTTATCATGAGTGTGGTTGCTATTATTTATATAGAATGGCGATTAGCATTAGTCTTTCTTTTATTGTCGAGTATAACGATTTTTCTATCACAAATTCCTGGAAAGTTAATGACTAAATCAACAAATAATTATTCTCTACAAAATAATCACTATTTGTCAAAAATGACAAACTTTATTAATGGTTTTGAACAAATTAAGTTATTAAATATTCAAAGCTGGACCCAAGAAAAAATTCAGGAAATCAGTTTAGAATTTGAAGAGTCCAGAAAAACATATCAATTCTTAAAAGACTTAGCTTCAACTACTGGAATTTTACTAAGTTTTGGCTCTCAACTATCCTGTATGGTTGCTGGTATCTTTTTTGTAAGAAATAACTTACTGACTATTGGATTACTAGTAGCAAGTATTCAATTATTAAACGGTGTTTTTGCTCCATTACAATCTATTCTTTACAATAAAAATTTAATCAGCAGTAGCAAGTCCATTATTGATAATATCCAAGAAAATTTATATGAGACAAATCATGAACTTTTCCATAAAACAAGGACAATTGATTGTGATAACATTTCGACCATTTCTATTAGCCAATTACATTATGAAATTGAAAATAAAATATTATTTGATCATTTTTCCTATGAATTTAAAAAAGGCAAACGCTATGCGATTATAGGTGCTTCAGGAGCTGGGAAAACAACTTTAGTAAAATTAATACTAAACTATTATTCCAAAAATCTTTATGATGGGGAAATAAAAATCAACGGAAAACAGAATATTGATATTCCCTCAGAGGAGTTATATAAAGATATTGCATTTGTGCAAAAAAATGATTTTCTGATTGAAGGAAATATCCTAGAGAATATCAAACTGTCCAGAAACCTTTATTTAACTGAAAAATTAAGAAAAGCCTTAGGATTTAGTGAAGACTTCCTTAATAAGAGTCTATCTCAATCAAATCAAACCATTTCAGAAGGAGAAAAGCAACGAATTGATTTAGCTAGGTTTTTAGCCAAACCATATTCTGTATATATTTTTGACGAACCTACAAGCAACCTTGATCCAATAAAAGCCAAAGCAATGATGGACTACATTCTATCCATTAAAGATGCAATTGTTATTGTCATTACTCATGATCAAAATCCAGAAATATTGGAAGAGTTTGATCACGTTATTACCCTATAGATAAATGGCCTAGTCTACTAAATGAATGATGTGTTTCTCAAAGTATTCTTTGTAATTTTTGTAGATTGTTTTATTGAAGAGTTCGAAAATTTTTAAAGCTTCTTCGATTTTTAAAAGTGATTTTTGATTATGATAGAATTTTAGTTCCAAATATCCATCTAAATACAGCAAAATAGTTTGTTCAAAAAAATCTGTGGAATCCGCTAATATATTCTTCGTAGCCTGTTTTAAAAATAAAGATTCCTCATATAAGTCGTTCTCAATCATTATAATCAAAGAATTGAGAAGTAGTTGAATGAGAGATTGTCTATTTTTAGGTATAGAGCTATACAACTTCCCTTTTTTGAGCGCCTCTTTGGCATATCTAAATAATAAATCTGGAGATAGAACACGACAGCAATTTCCAAGGATGAGCGTTTCGTAATAACCCCAGTTTTCAACAGAAAATAAATAGTTTGTAAGATAAGAGGCGTCTTGACGACTCAATTGATGATTCTTATCCATTCCCGAAACAATACTTTCAATGAAAATAGCATTTAATTTATGGTAATGAGAATTTGTCCTATGAAAAAGTTCTATTTCTTTCTCTACCATATCTAGTAATGCTTGAGAATCTTCATTATATGCGGCCTGTTTAACAGAAGCTATTAAGGTATTAAAATCCGAAGGTTGATAATGATTACAGATAAGCAGAAATTCCTCTAGTGTTACTCCTATTCTTTCAAGAAGATACAATAACTTAAAGACAGAAATCTCTGTTTCTCCTAATTCAAATCTAGATATTTGAGATTTTGAAATTTCAGCACCTGCTAATGAAGAAATAGAAATTCCCTTTTCTTCTCTTATTTTCCTATAAGTTTCACCTAAAATCATACTTATCTCCATTCCATATCGAAAAGTTATTAAGGTATAGCAAACACTACTTCCGTTAAGCCTACTCTTGTTTGAGAGTATCATTATTAATAATTTATAGCGATCATTTTTGATAATTTCAATATATAACTTCCTAAAGTTTTAGTCTCTGGATAAAAACTTATTTATATTCTATCATATCTAAAAACCAGCAGAAATGAAAATCATAAAAATCATCTCTACTGGTTTTACTGTTAAGTCTTAATTAGATGAAACTGGATCAACTTTTGTGAATGGATTCCCTCCATCAGAACAAATCATCAAAGAGGCTCAACTGGTTATCCTCTGGCATATTGCCAAGAATGCCCATCTCATCCATCTTTTCAACCAGGGTAGACGAAACACCGCCACGCTTCCGGAGCTCGGTCTTAGAGAGGAATTCTCCTTCTTCACGCGCTCGCACGATTTGCTTGGCAACGTTCTCTCCCAGACCATCCATAGCGACAAATGGTGGAATCAGGGTATCCCCATCGATCAAGAATTCTGTCGCCTGACTGCGATAGAGGTCTAGCTTACCAAACTTGAAGCCCCGCTCCCACATCTCATTGACAATCTCAAGGGTGGTGTAGAGGTCAATCTCTACATTGGAAGCTTCGTTGTTCTTGCGTTTCTCAGAGATTTCTTTCATCCGCGCTTTCACGGCCTCAAGGCCTGCACCCATGGTCTTGATGTCAAAGGCCTTGGCCCGAATCGAGAAGTAAGCACAGTAGTAATAAAGTGGATGATGCACTTTAAAGTAGGCCACACGAAGGGCCATCATAACATAGGCCGCCGCATGGGCTTTAGGGAACATGTACTTGATCTTCCCACAGGACTCGATGTACCATTCAGGGACATTGTTTTCCTTCATGGCTTGGATGTAACCGTTGCGCTCTTCTTCTGAGATCTTGAGCCACATCCCTTTCCGCACGCGCTCCATGATGGTAAAGGCCATCTTAGGCTTGAGACCCGCGTGCATGAGGTAAACCATGATGTCGTCCCGACACCCGATAACGGTCGATAGATCGGCAATGCCTGCCTTAATCAAGTCTTGGGCATTTCCCAACCACACGTCGGTACCGTGAGACAGACCAGAGAGCTGAAGTAACTCTGCGAAGGTCGTCGGATGGGTCTCTTCGACCATGCCCCGAACAAAGTTGGTCCCAAACTCTGGAATCCCCAACATCCCTGTCGGCGTTCCGATCTGCTCGGCTGTCACCCCTAGCACTTCCGTCCCAGAAAAGAGGGCCATGACCCCTGGATCATCCATTGGGATATCGTTCGGATCAATACCTGACAAGTCTTGAAGCTTGCGAATCATGGTCGGATCATCATGTCCCAGGACATCGAGCTTGAGGACGTTCTCATCGATATCGTGGAAGTTAAAGTGAGTGGTCTGCCATTCAGCTGTCACATCATCTGCCGGATACTGGACCGGAGTAAAGTCATAGACATCCATATAGTTTGGAATAACAACGATTCCCCCTGGGTGCTGACCAGTTGTCCGTTTGACCCCAGCTGCACCAAGAGCCAAGCGCTCGACCTCGGCATCGCGGTAGTACTTGCCAAAATCACGCTCATAGCCCTTCACAAAACCGTAAGCAGTCTTAGCTGCGACCGTACCTACCGTTCCTGCCCGAAAGGCATATTCTTCCCCAAAGATATCGCGGACATCCAAGTGGGCGCTTGGCTGATCTTCTCCAGAGAAGTTCAAATCGATATCGGGTACCTTATCCCCATCGAAACCAAGGAAGGTTTCGAAAGGAATATCCTGCCCGTTTTTGCTGAGCTTGTGGCCACAGTTTGGACAATCCTTGTCTGGCATATCAAAACCAGATCCATAAGAACCATCGGTGATGAACTCGCTGTACTGGCACTGGCTGCAGACATAGTGAGGCGAGAGCGGATTGACCTCGGTGATCCCAATCATGGTCGCCACAAAGCTGGATCCAACGGATCCACGCGATCCAACCAGGTAGCCCCGCTCATTGGAACGGTGCACCAGCATTTGCGATGCCAGATAAATCACTGCAAAGCCATTCCCCAAGATAGAGGTCAATTCTTTTTCAATTCGCAGATCGACAATATCAGGGAGCGGATTACCATAGATCTCAAAGGCTCGCTTATAGGTCAATTCCGCAACTGTTTCTTCGGCCTTGTCGATAAATGGCGTATAGAGGTCCCCCTTAACCACTTCGACCGGCTCAAAGGTCTCTGCGAGTGCATTAGTGTTTTCAATAACAATCTTGCGCGCCAAGTCTTCTCCCAAAAAGGCAAATTCATCCAGCATTTCATTGGTGGTTCTAAAATGCGCTTTTGGAAGTGGCGCTGGCTGGGCATCTTCTCCGTGCCCAATGGTCCGGTTGATCATAGCCCCTTGACCGAGACTACGGACAATGATCTCCCGATAGATCTCATCTTCCGGTTCCAGATAGTGGACATTTCCTGTCGCAAGAACAGGCTTGCCGAGGCGATCTCCCACTTCGATCAAGCTCTTGATAATGGTCTGGAGCTCGTCCATGTCCTTGACCTGCTCCTTGGCAATGAGGGGCGCATAGATAGCCGGCGGCATGACCTCGATAAAGTCGTAGTACTTGGCCACTTCGACTGCCGCATCTACACCTTGCGACATGACCGCATCAAAAACTTCCCCTTCTGAGCAGGCCGATCCAAGGATCAAGCCCTCGCGGTGGGCATCCAGCACGGTCTTTGGAATCCGTGGGACTCCTTCGAAATACTTGGTCCCAGAAAGTGAGACCAGTTTAAACATATTCTTAAGGCCGGTCTGATTCTTGACATAGAGGGTGGCATGCTTGACCCGCGCTTTCTTATAAGAATTCTCATCGATCAAATCGATATTCAAGTCCTTGAGATTGGTCACCCCATGCTTTTCAGCGACATCTTTGATGAAGATAAAGAGCAGGCGCCCCGTTGCTTCCGCATCGTAGTTGGCCATGTGGTGGTGCTCCAAGCCTACTCCAAAGCGCTTGGTCAATGGCCCTAATCCATGCCGTTTAAAATCTGGATAGAGGTTACGGGCAAATTCCAGGGTATCGATGACCGGCTGGGTGATCTTGGGAAGGCCATGACGCTCATAGTTGGCATTCATGAAGCCTACGTCAAAGGTAGCATTGTGGGCAACGAGAACCGTTCCCTCACAGAAGGCCTGAAATTCCTTTAAGACCTGCACCAAGGGCTTGGCACCCCGAACATGCTCATTGGTGATCCCTGTCAATTGGGTCGTAAAGGCGGACAGAGGATGGCCCGGATCGATAAACTCATCAAACTCCTCAATGACATTGCCCTTGTACATCTTAGAAGCAGCGACCTGGATCAAGTCATTGTAGATGGCTGAAAGTCCCGTCGTTTCCACGTCAAAGACCACATAAGTCACTTCATTAAGGTCCAGGTCCACCTCATTATAGGTGATGGGCACCTTGTCCTCTACGATATTGGCTTCCATCCCATAGATCAGCTGGATCCCAGCTTTCTTGGCTGCTTTAAAGCCATGTGGGAAGCTCTGCACATTGCCATGGTCAGTGATAGCCACCGCCTTGTGGCCCCACTCAGCTGCCTTGGCGATCAGCTCTTCGACTTCCGGCAGGGCATCCATCGTCGACATATTGGTATGCGCGTGGAATTCCACCCGGCGCTCGCCTTCTGGCATCAGGTCCTTGCGGGCGTAGTGCACGACTTCCTGTATATCTTGGACATTCATGGTCAAGTCGCGCGTGAAATTGTTCATTTCGATATTTCCCCGCACCCGGAGCCAGCTGTTCTTCTTGATCATGTCAAACTTCTGGGCTTCTTCCTCATTTTTGACCCATTTCTGAAGGGAAAAACTCGAGGTATAGTCGGTCATCTTAAAGCTGATCAAGACCCGACCGGTCCGTGTCACCTTGTGCTCCACGTCAAAGACTACACCCTCAAAGACAATCCGGTTCTCTTCTGTCGTGATCTCGATCATCGGAGTGATCTCGGCCTTGTCTAGCTTAGGTTTAGCTGCCACCTTCTTAGCCTTGAAGTCAAAAACTGGCTTTTCTTCAACCGCTGGTGGCGGAGCCATCTGGGCCAAGGATTCCATAGCCCGCAAGGTCTCTTCATTGGCTGCTTGGAAGATCTTTTCATTTTCCTGCTCAAATTGCGCCACTTCTTGCTCTGTCAACTCCTCATCAGACTCCACTCGACAGGTGAAATGCGGAAAACCAAAGGCTTCCAACTGCTTAGCAAGATTGGGCAAATGGTTCTTACGAAAATGCTCCGTATCAACCGAAGAAGGCCCTGAGATGATCAATTCCTGCCCTTCTGCGCGCACCTGCAAGTCTTGGTAGAGTCCCTTAAAGCCTTGACTAGCACAAGGTCCTTCCTCAAAGACCTCACGGTAGTAGGCCTGCAATAAATCCGTAGAAAAATTCTGATTGGCCACTTGGATGGTAAAGGTCGCCTGGTTTCCCGTCTTTGAAAATTCGTCCTTCAAGCGCTGGCGCAATTCCTTAAACAAAGCAATGGGCAAGACTTCCGCAAAAGCAAAGCGGAACTCCCAGACCCGACTGACCTTGTGCACCACGACTTCTTGAATCTCCGCATGCAAAAAGGCACTGGAAGATCGCATCTCCAGCGGCATATCCAGCTGATCCATTAAAATTTCAAAGGTGTTGGACATTGTTTCTCCCTTGATCTTGATTCTTTTGCTCGCTTTTGAGTGGCCTGACTCTAAGAAAAAACAGACCATTCAAAAACATTCGTAACCCTTATTCTATCACAATTTAAGGATTAATTCGAGGGAGAAGTGAAGACGAAAAAATCACCTATAGGACGGTGATTTCTCTTCATCTTTTATTCAGTTAGAGCTGATCCATCATTTATACTTCATCCCCATGACAATGGCCACAACTGCCAAAATAGGAAATAAAATTAACATCCAGATTCCAATCCACATCTGCCGTTTAAAAAGCCCGTCTAATCCACCATAGCGTTCAACGTATGATTCTTTTAGACAGGCTGGATTATACCAGACCGTCATGCTCGATCCCAGTGGAAAAGCATCTTGAAAAAGATTGCCCTTTGAGACTGTAGAATTGGTGTAAATGGTTATCCTTTGCGCCATCAAATCGATGTCGCTAGCCGCTTGATTCGTTTTCCAAGGAAGGGTCACTCGCACCACCCGATAATATTTCAGGCTATTTCGATAGGTCTGACCATCCACTCTATATTCTACAATTGAAGCCGCTACAATTTGTGCCCGCTTATAGCCAACTACCACTCCCTCAACGCTCTTTGACGAGAGGGTTTTAATCCTAACTTCTCTTCTATAGAAATGTCCAAAAAAGAGTACGACAAACAAAGGAAATCCAATAACAGCCACAGCAATGACTAGAAGTATTCTGATATCAGGCATCCCCATCACCTACTTCATCAAAATGTCTGTGATACTCAGACTCATCTTCGTTTCATCTGATATCTTCTCTACGATCGAGCTTTGTTCGCTCGTCAAAGGAAGCAACAAGAGGGTCGCTGATTGCGTTGGTAACTTAGGGTTGTTCGATAGACTATACTGGACTACTTGATCTTGGTAAACAGATTGCCCATCATAACTCCAGCTAATTTTAAAAGTTGCATCACGATCAATATTCGTTGTCGTTTTATTGACCAACATAAATACTGCATATTCTTGTTGCTCTACAGTATAAGTGTTCCCTGTATAATATACAGTGACATCCTCTTGATCGCCAACTTCCGGATGCTCCTTAACTAACTTCTTCCCCAGTTCCATCAAATCCGATGTTTTTCCTTTCAGTAGTGGTTAAAAGTACTGTAAGAATTAAAGGCCTCTTGTTTTCTATGTTCAAGGTTCTGAACTTTTTTCTCAATATCAATGTCATAATAAAAACACCTCAAAAGTTAGATTTTTCTGTCTAACTTTTGAGGTACAGTTCAAAGGGGCTCTCTCTAAAAAATATTAATCATTATCAATTTCCAAAACAATCATCAATAACATGAGATACATTCCCCATCAGATTCGTCATATCTCCAAGTTTGTATCCTAGCGCATCTGATGCGGCACCTGAAGATAAACTTTCCAAATCTCCTTTCAAGTTAACAAATCGAATTTGTAACGATTTAATAACCGTCGCAACTGCTTTTTGAGCACGAACAATACCTTGCAAATGAGCAGCTCCATAAAAAGCATCCTCCATCCCATTTCTAAATACCGTTTTAAAACCTCCTAACATAGTTAATACCGTATTAATTGTTGTCGATGCTGTGGTCAAATCTAAATCTACAGAATCAATATCTGAAATAGCAGTTCGAATTACACCTGATACCGAAATAAGTGGCTCTACAGTACTATAAAGTTTTTTCTTATTTTTATCATCAGATTTTAACTTGTAGTATATTTTAGTTGGAAATTCATTAACAATTGTTTGGAGATCATATTTAGCAGTGGTCATCACCTTGTTTGTATGTTCAACAGCAGCTTTTACACTATCAAGATAATCACTAAATGCTGGAGACATTTGATTGGCTAAAGCCTCAGATTTAACATCTATTTGATCGTCAAAAGCACTAATTACATCACGATCATCGAATATACCACTCTCCTCTAAGTAAGCATTATAATCCTGTGAAACACTAATATTTACATCTGGAATCGAACTGAAATTTAAAGTGTCAATATTTCTGGCCAATCCTCTATCAGTTTCTTCTAAAGCTGATTTAATAAGCTCAGCTACTGAAATAGTATATGAAATGCAAGAGATAATTGTTTGAATATTTTGTGCTAACACTTTTAAAATTTCATCAACAGCTTGTGGAATTCCATCACCAAAATGAGAGCGATTTGCCAATCCATTTGTACTTTTTTCAATCATATCCTCAAATGAATTCACAAGTTCTGCACCTTTGGTTCCAAATTTCGTATACATGTTTGCTTGAGGCCATATATTCCCGTATTTCCCTTCAGAAGCTATTTTATGCATATTGATATCTGCCTCTATATTTAAAGCATTTGAGTTCATGCCATTCAGCTTAGAAGTAATTGCTCCATGATTAAATACATTTCCAGCACTATCTAAATAATCATAAAATATACTGGAACCTCTCCAATCAAATTTTCTTGAAAACTCGTATGAATCATAGTTACTAAGTGTATCAAAAGTTCCTGTAATACTATTATAGTGACTATAAGCCTTGTCTATCTTTTGGATAGCTTCAATTAAACTTATCGATTGTAAATGTTGGAAGACCACCTCCTTAAGATTATTTGTGCGACTCGACAAATTATTCAGAACATTTTCATTTGCTTGAAGAGTTTGTTGAGTAACTGATGCTAAATTTTGTGCCTGTTTTAAACATACTTTTAAATTAGTAATCAAAATTGTCATAGATGTAGTATCTATTTTAACTTGTAGTGAATCTCCACTTTTTGGTAATAAATCTCTGGTAGTTGTATTTTCAGGAGTGACCGCAAAATCAAGAATACCATCTCCTTCTATATCAACAGTAAATAATTGTTCTAGAACTATTTGCTTTGTATATTGCATAGCTTCTTCATTTTTTCTATATGCTGTCATATTATGATAAATTGGTAAATCAATTGCAACAACTCTCCCTGGATATTTTGTTTCCATGCTTATTCCAGTAAAATCTAGTATTCCTGGAGTATTAGCATCTAACAACCATTGCAAAAATGCTCCATCTAGTGCCTGTCCTTCAAATTGAATTTCTAATTTATTTTGATTCCATACTAAATTAGTCAATACATCACGAGTTGAGGAAAAAGTAATTGATTGTCCCTTGTAATTTTTCCTTAATTCTTCTATCCGCTTAGCTTCTTTTTCCGAGGATTTTAACATTTCAGGAGAAATATTCTTTAAAGATGAAAAGTAGGTCCAGTATTGCTTAAGCACTTTATCACTTGGCATACTCAGCCCTGTTTGATTAGTTTTCACTTCAACCATGGTTTTGAAATGATCAAAATCTTTATTTACTAGAATTTCATTAAATAATTTAGAATCTCCGTCCTTAATCATCTGCTGAGCTGTTTTCCCATTTACTGACTGAGGAGCCCCCTGATACCCGAAATTATAGGGTACTTGTCTCTCCAATGCTACTCGTCCGCTATGAAATTCTCCATAGGAATGTCCCGTTGTTGTTGTGATATAGTTTCCTTTTGCTTCTACTCTATCATAAAAATCAAGTGCAGGTTTGTTCTTTTTTTTAAGATATAACGAATCATTGATACCAATTGCAGCATCTACAATAATATCTTTATGACCGTCAGCTTTATAGTTAGTTCCTGCGTAAGAGATATAGGTTTCTTCTGTAAACTTATCATATACAGCAATTGCGGCAACTCCCGAATCTTTATCGTACATGCAGTCTACGATTTCATAACTACTACTATCCACGCCAGCATCATCCAAAACCCCTACAGCCATCTCTGTTGGATTTTTACGACCAGCAGTATAGGCTATCTCGTATTTATATACAGCATCAGATAAGACGGCTGACATTTCAACTCGACGATTACTTTTTTCAATTTCATTCATTGATTATCCTCCCGTTGTTTAAATATAGTTAAATCTATTTGAACAGCCTCATCCTTAGATTCCATTAGTATTGAAATTCCATAGATTGTTCCACTAGAGTAATCTAATATTATTCGACAGGTCGTATCTTCTGGCATATCGTACTTATTTTTAAGATATTTATAGAGGTCAGAATGATTTTCAGGCTGGTAGATAATATCGCTCAATTCAGTTTCAGCACTCTTAAAGGTTTCTTTTATATTCAAGGAAGCGAAATAATCTCTTTGTACTACCAAATTAAGAATTTCTTCGTCAAACAAAGGTTCTAACTTCGATTCGTACTGTAATCTCCCATTAGAGTAAGTAACAGGAACTGTTTCTTCATTATCCCCAATTTTTATTGTATACTCACCCTTAATGTCAGATTGGCTAGTATCTAAGAATACTTTATAATCCTTTACTACGTTTCCACTCTCTATATAAATACTATTTTTGTAAAGCTTTAACCCATTAAACTCTTTCTTGTCTTTTTCCAAAAATTCAAACATAGGTTCAAACGTTTTTTCAAATTCGTACTGTTCCTTTGTTCTGTTTTTGGGAATAGTTTCACCACCCAAACTACATCCATTTAATAACGATGCTGTCATAAGTATAACTCCTCCTATCAGTAGCCATAAAATTATTTTTATTTTTTTCATCTTTCTTTACTCCGCGATTACAATGTTCACTATTGACTCGTGATTGCGTCTTTAATCATGCGTTTAGCGCATCAATCCCTTGATCTTAATGTATGTACTCTCACAAATAAAATAATGGACTTGTTTTTCTAATATAGACTCTCGTAGAGGTTTCTTTGCAACAGGTACAACGGTTTGATCATTGAGTCTCATGCTTACCAAGGCTTGTTTGAAACCTTTTGCTAAGCGCAACGGTGCCTCGATATTACGAGAAATACTTTGGTTCGTTATTACAATTGATGCATAGCCAACAAATAGACCTTGTTTAAAGATAAACTCTAGTCTCTTCTGTGCAATAGGTGTTAGATTTCCAATGATCTCCGTTACATTATAAAGAACAATAGTAGCTACTTGTTCCGTCAATCCTTCTTGGATACGTTTATTTATCTCATTTTCAAGTAGTTCCAACCTATTTTCTATATCTTGTATTACATTCTCACAGATAACTTTCTTATCAAATCTTTCTAAGTTTAGTTTAGAAAATTGTGGCGCCAACACAATTACCTTTTGCTTGCTGCGAGCAATTTGTTTAACGAATTGTGTCATCTGCTCTTCTTTGTCTGTCAGATAGAGAAGGTTGCCTTTCTTGAGATCCCATGTCACAGGCTCAACTGTTTCCAGATCCAATCCGAGTGGCACTTTTCCTTCATCCAGCAAGGCTGCTACATCCTCACGTCCATAGAAGGTTGCTTCTGTCAACTCATCTGGCACCATTGGGATGCCTGCTGGTGTGCGGCCTGTCCACATCTCTTTAAGACTTTGGACTTGGTCTCGGAGGTTGTTGATGATTTGGATATCATTGTCCCCTGCGACTGGTAGGGCGAACTGGACGACATCGACTTCGTCACGCTTCATGAGAGCGCGTCCCTTGATGTCTTCCATAGTAGACGCCAGTGGGGTTGCTCCCACGATACCGCGGACTTCAGAGAAATCATTTTGTGGCAAGGTCAGCTGGTGCTTGAAGTTTGAATAGAGTTGAGCCCGTAGGTTGTTCTGACGGCTAGCTGTGATGATCAAGTGCACACCGATGCTGAGACCTTCACGGGAGATCCGCATGAAGAGCTTGAAGAGGTCTGTCTCATAAGGCTCGTCCTTCATAGACTCATAACTATCCATGAGGATGACCATGGTTGGCTCTTGCTTACCGGTCACTTCACGGTAGAGGGCGATGGTGCCGACACCATGCTCCGAGAGGAGCTTCTTACGGCGATCCAACTCGCGATTGATGATTCGGATGAATTTCTGGATTTTCTCCGTCTGATCCAGCAAGAGGCTATCGGCCACATGCGGCAATTGAGTCAAGGGTGCTAAACCGTTGGTCCCGAAATCCAGCAGGTACATGGTCAGGTTTTCTGGACTCTGCTTACGAGCTAGATCCATTGCGGCAGTCTGTAGGAAAGTGGTCTTTCCTGTACTTGGACTTCCGTAAAGGAGGATATTGCCATCTTTTGATAGGTCGATAGCGACAGCTTCTTGCTTTTGCGCTTGCGGGATATCGGCGACCCCGATTAGGACGCTTGGAGCTGTCCGTTTTTGCCAAGCCTCGATCGGCACGACCTTGTCCAACTCATCCAGCGTGATCCGCTCTTTGAGCGGTGGCAACCACGGTTGGGCCACAGCTGCGATCCCTTCTTGTTGGTGCAAGTGGTTGATTTCCTGCACGATGACATCCAGCTCTGTTGGCACTTCCTTGATTTCTTCTGCCATATCCAGACCGGATAGGTCTTGGTTGAGGACTTCGTATTGGCCCAGTTCATTAATCAAATAGATGGTATGGTCTTCGATCCCTAGCTGATCTTTCTCAGGCTGATAGTCTGCTCCTGACCAAGCGGTTTGGAAGAGTTCATAGACTTCGTTATTTCCGACTTGGAGGTAGGCACGACCGGTTTGGGTGATCTCAGCCGCATCTGCCGTCCGCAGCATCTCCATAGAGTCACCACGGTCTGCCACCTTGAGGGCTAGCTTGAAGCGGGAGTTGGACCAGATCTGGTCATCCACGACCCCAGAAGGTTTTTGCGTCGCAAGGATCAAGTGTACCCCGAGGGAACGCCCGACACGCGCGATAGAGACCAATTCCTTGATGAAGTCAGGTTGGTTGACCTTGAGTTCGGCGAACTCATCACTGATTAAGAAGAGGTGAGGTAGCGGTTCTGTCGCTTCACCCAGTTTAAATTTCTTTTGATATTGGTTGATATGGTTAACCCCATATTGACCAAAGAGCCGCTCCCGACGATGGATCTCCGCATTGATAGAGGCTAGGGCCCGCATAGACTGGGCACCATCCAAGTTGGTGATGGTCCCAAGCAAGTGAGGCAGATCCTTGAAGAGGTTGGCCATTCCCCCACCCTTGTAGTCGATGAGGAGGAAAGCCACATCATGTGGATGGAAGTTGACAGCAAGGCTCAGGATATAAGACTGAATGGTTTCAGACTTACCGGAACCGGTTGTCCCTGCGATCAAGCCGTGTGGTCCATGGGCTTTTTCATGGAGATTGAGGTAGACCAAATCGTCCTTCCCGCGCAGACCGATCGGCACGGCCAAACTTTGGTAAGGGGCATGGCTCTCCCAACGACTCAAGACCTTGAGGTCATTGAAAGTTTCCGCTTGGTACATTTCAAGGAAGGTCACCGAGTCTGGAATCGAGCTCTTGAGCTGTTGGATATGTTTCAGTGGGGCTAGGCCGCGCGAGATGGCTTCCTTGTCATAGCCTTCAGGGAAGTGATCCAATTGAAAGTCAAGCTCCCGAAGAACCCCTTCTTGCAAGAGCAATTGCCCTTGGTTACGGTCCTTGATAGAGATAACGGTTTGGATATTTTCAGAAAGTGATGAGAGCACGTCTGCCACATAGATGATGGAGCAGCCGAGCTCTGTCGGATCCTCACGGAAGAACTCCATGATGACATGGTCCAAAATCAAAGTCTCATCGGTGATGAGGACCACATAGTGAGGATGGAAGATCTTGGTATCATTGGCTTTTTCTTCCTCTTTTTGCGCCTTGCGGAGCTTGAGGATCTGGTTGAGACTGTTCAAGACCTGATCGCGTGTCCGCTGATTGTAGACGAAGCTACGGACATTCATGTCTTGCAGAGTTGCATGAGGCAACCAGCGCATCCAATCCCAGCTTTCTTTTTCTTCTTCTGGAATGATCGGAATAATGGTCAGATCATGATAAGAGTGAAAGACAGCCAATTGGGCAACGAGGAGTTGCAACTGCTCTAACACGATAGGACGAGGACCGACATACCCTACAGGTCCCCGATTAAGGCTAGCTACAATCGGAAGATTGTCGATCTTTTGGTGAGCTTGGAAAAGAGCGTAGCCTTCTTCTTCCAAGGCATCTTTCTTCCCACTACGCTCTTCCTGACCATATTTGAGCTCATAGCTGGTTGGAACCTTGCCCAAGCCCAAGCGATAGGCCAAAAAATCAAAATGAAGGGGTGTTTTTTCGTAGATCCGCGAATCATAGCGTTTGACCATCTTTGTCAAGTCTTCAATCGCTGGGAAATGGTAAAACATGCCTTCTCGTTGTTTCCGAGATAGCTGTTCCAAGTCCTTGGCCTTATCCTTGAGATAGAGATGGTAGAGCTCCACACGCTCTTTCTTGTCTTCTTTGTATTTCTTACGATTCTTGAAGAATCCTTGAACCGAAAAGATCACACTAACCACAGACATGGATACTGTCGCGATGATATAGAGACCCCGCGGTTGGAAAATGGTGATCAAGAGAGTCACCCCAACCATGATGAGGGGTGGCATGATCAACTTCAAGAGTTCATCTGATGGCTTTTGAGGCTCCGCTCCCGGAGGATTGATCAAGATCTTGTCTTCCGAACTCCGGTAGATGATCCGCGGAGAACGGTGGTACTCTGGATAGTCCTTGTAGAAGTCATAGCGTGAATGCAAACGCGGCACTAGATAAGGACTTACTTCTACAGCCCCTTCCACGCCAAATTCTTCTGGATAGAGCTTAAAGGTCACATCTCCAATGGCCAGCTCATCCCCAAAGGCCAGTGGAAAAGTCGCTTCACTGACGAGTTTATGGTTATGGTAGAGTTTTCCAGATAAGAGCTGACAAGTCCAAGTCTGCTCTTTTTTCACAAGGAGAAAGCGTACTGGATAGTGCAAGCGCACATCCGCACCCTTTTCATCTGCTACGAGGATTTCTTCCTTGTCTAGCAGTTCATAGGTATGGACTTCACCTGTCGCCAAGTAGCAGACCACATCCCCAAGGATCTTGCTATTTTCAAGCACGCCCTTGTCTTCACCATACTGGTAGGAGATTTCCCCTTGACTCCATTGGAAATGAAGGGGATTTTCTTGCGAAGCCAGGGTCAACTGAGCTGTTTCTTGATTCGATACGGTCGCTGTTTTTCCCTCTTCTAGCGCTAGCTCATAGCGAAAACCTTTTTTATAGAGTATGATACGTTTTTTCATAGACTACTCCTTATGGTCACTAGACTCAGTCGAGCTTGCAGTTGTAGAAGACAAGCTTTCTGTTGAGGAGCCTTCTGTAGACGAAGCCGTTGTTGAGCTGCTAGTGGAAACTTTGGTTTCATCTGTCTCTGCTTCCAAGAGTTTAGAGCGGGCATCCCAGTATTTCTTGTATTCGCCTTCTAACTCAGAGAGTTTCTTCTCGCGCTGTTCACCAGAGAGTTTTTCGCTATCACGTGTCGCCTTGATTTCTTTACGAAGGGCATAGATGATCAAGTCTGAATCGTCGATCCGCTTGGCTGTATCCAGCGCTTGGGTAAAGTCATGACGGCCGATATAGATCCAGTAGTGGAGATAGAGGCTATCTGACTTGAGTGTGACGTTGTTAAGGATGACCTTCTTTTGCTCCTCTGAGAAATTCAAGCCTTGTAAATAAGACGTTGCCAACTCATATTTCTGTGTCGTTGGAAGACTGCTTGGAGCCACTCCCTCCAACTCATCGATCACACCGGTGTAGTCTACCTTGAGATAGGCTGTATCCGCTTGAAGCAACTTTTCTTTAAAGGGTGCTTGGAAAAAGACCAAATAAATCAAAGGCAAGAGTAAGAGGGCCACTACAGCTGAAAGCCACACTGTTGCCAACTTAAAGATTCGGTGTTGACGGCTTGAAACCAAGGTCAAGGTCTTTTCTTCCTCTTCCTTGCGTTCTTTGTAGGCTTTCTCTAAGAGAACTTTCATCTCTTCTAAGCTCGCAGCATCACGAATTTCCACCAAGAAATCAGGTAGATCTTCTAATTCAAGTGTCCCTTGATAGAGCTCCATGAAATCCCAGTCCCCAAAAAGAGTGACCGCATAGCACTTGGCCTGACGCAAGAATTCCACTTGATCCCACCTGCGTGGCACCATCATCCCCGGAACTCCACGGTAAGCGATCTTGACTTGCGCATCCTTGGTCACAAACAAATTGATGGGATGCACCACAAAGGTCACCGGAAGCTCCAAGGCTGGCGCCAAATCCAAGACATTGATAGCTAGACGCAGACGGTCTGAAACCGGTAATTTCTTGATTTCTTCAGCACTCAAGCCTAGCGCATCAGTCTGATAGGTCAGATGAATCTGGTCTTGATCCGCTGTCATGCTTTGCTCTAAAAACAAGGGATGATGGAGATCCAAAATCCATAAATTGCGTAAATCCTGGCTATCCACTTCTGAACGCTTGAGGTCCAGCCGCCAGCTCGTTTCTTCTTTTTCAAAACGGAAGACTTGTTCTTCCAGTGTAAATTGTTCTTCTTTCACCTTACCACTCCTCAATTTCGATCAGATCACCACTCGTGATCGGATACTCTTGTACCACCTTGCCTTCATCCAGCAAGATGCCTTTATTTACCACGCGCAACTGATACTTGCTTCTAGGCTCCATGGCAGATCCAAAGATCTGATCCAATTCCCGAATCAAGCGTCGCACCTCCATCCGCGTTGGGATTCGGAGGTCATGGCTTGCACCATTCATACGGAAGGTGACATTGATATGTTGGTCCATTTAGGCCTCTTTTCTATAGATTCGATAGGAAATATAGCCAGCAATCCCAAAGAGAAGGGCACTCCAAGCCAGCATTTGCAAGGCTGGAATAAAATCCGCCAAGCTGGCCGAATTGTCCCCCACATTGGACTCGAATTTAGATAATTTTTGATTTTCAGGCTGGAACAGGTCCGCTTCAGGCTCTGTTTTTTTCTTTCCCTTTATAGCAGAAAACAACTGGCCGTCTGAATCGGTCAATTGTTTCTCTTGCTTGCGTTTTTCATCTGCTAATTTTTTCTGATCCTTCTCATTGAAAAGAGACTCAGTGGCATCCAATTGGCCACCAAGTGTCTTTTCCTCTTCTGTCTCAAGACGTGAGTTGTTGACCTGCAGACGATTATCAATAAAATCATCTGCAGAAACAACAGCTACTGGCAAGAGACTAAAGACAAAGAGAAGATACATCATTTTTTTCATAAGCTTGATTCAATTTCCTTTGTTTGAGTAAACTTCTTTGGAAGGAAGATGTTGGCAACAGTCAAAAGGCCGAAGAAAACCAACAATCCAAAGAAGACGGTAAATCCAGCTGTTTGTCCATCAAAGTAACCCGCAAACTGTCCTTCTAGAATAGAGAGGAGGTTAATATTTTTCACAAATGCTGGAAGGCCCGACAAGGTCGCAGTCGTTCCGATCGCGCTTGATAGGTAGACATAGCTGATCAACATGAAGAAGGCCAGTCCCATTCCAATCACACGGAAGTGTTTCAAGAGAAGGTATTGCAGTTGTACCAATACAAACCCCGCCAATACTGCTAGTAACACCCACGAAGGAACATATTCACGACCAACAGAGAGTTGGATACTTGAAATCATTCCGATCACAAGTCCAAGGATAAGGGAAAGTCCTACAAGGACACCGACAGTTAAGAGATCCGATTCTTGCAAACGATTCAATTTGAAACGGTCTTTCACCTTGCGAATAATTGGTTGCGTCGCAAAGAGATAAGCTGTAAAGAGGCTCAAGACTTCCAACATAAAGATCCAGATAAATGGACGGTAGACATTGATGGTCGCTTTCACAGAAGAAGATTTCTCTGCAACTGGATTTGACAAGAAGTCGAGCAAGACTTCATTCGGTACTCCGTTTTCATAGGCATTGTTGAAGACTTTACGGAAGGCTTCGACGAAGTTCCCGTTTTCAGACAATTCCTTGTCGAATTCACCCATCAAACTTTCCGCATTACTAGACAATTTCTCTGTATTGCCTTGGGCTTTTTCCAATTCTTTGTTCAATTGGCTAAAGATTTCATTGGTAGAGTTAGCAGCTTCTACATTGCTACGAGACGAGCTCTTGACGCCTTCTGTCGAGCTCAATAATGACGTGTATTCAGAACCAAGAGCTGACAAATCTGCATCGGTCTTGGTTTGAGCCTGTG
The DNA here is from genome assembly GCF_041431935.1 of Streptococcus sp. 27098_8_99. Classification (NCBI taxonomy): domain Bacteria; kingdom Bacillati; phylum Bacillota; class Bacilli; order Lactobacillales; family Streptococcaceae; genus Streptococcus; species Streptococcus sp. 27098_8_99. The sequence goes on from NZ_JAPVYQ010000004.1 coordinate 83,868, forward strand.
TCACTGTTTCTTGTGCAGCTGAGATAGCTTCTAAGCGTTTTTGAAGGTCTGCATACTGCGCCAATTGATCGTTGATATTTTGGGTCAGATCTTTGTTGGTGTTTTCGATTGCTTGAAGATTGGCCTGCAATTGTGGTCCCAACTCTTGCAACTGTTGGAGTGTACCATCTAACTGGGCTTTCACACTCTTCGTTGCATCCCCAGATTCATCCGTTTCAATACTCTTACGGTAGTCCTTCATGTTACTTGAAACAGCAGCCTTCACGATGTCGACCAAAGCGTTTGTCAAATCCATATCTTCGATTGGATCATAGAGTGAATGACGAACATGGTTGTCATCTTCTGGATAGTAGGCATCGATCAATGCTCCTGCGCGTTGATAATCCAAGGCGATTTCACTAGCTTTCGATGCATAGTTAGCGACAGCTGTTTTCAAATCTTCTGCTGATACCGTCACACTGGTTGAAGAAACCCCATTGACAAGGACTTCAACATCAATCGCGCTTGGCATGGCTCCTCCATCTTCAACAAGGTGAATTTGAATTTGTTTGCCATCTTTCAGTTCGACTTCCTGATCGCCGCTACCTGCATAAGTATGTCCATCATAGGTCCAAGTATCAACCTTGACTCCTGCTGGCACTTGGATGCTAACCTTCTGTTTTCCAGATTTAGCATTAAGGACATCCGCAACTGCCGTTGATTTGGCATCCACTTCAGTAGCCAATCGTTTCAAGTCACCGGCGTTCCCTTTTGGATGCGCCTTTGTTCCAGCAAAAGCACTATCAAAATTAATCGCTGCGTTGAGATTTCCATACTTATTCAAATTCAGACTAGCAGGATCTAAAGACGGAAGTTTTTCAATTGCGTTACGAATGTCCGCATCTGCCTTATCACGTGCCTCACTTAAGGTCTTGATAGTCGTCTTTCCAAGCAAGGTACGAAGAGTGACTTTGTCTCCTTCTTTTAGACCATAGTAGTCAAGGATCTTCGCTTTTACAGAAGACTCGATGTTCTTTTCGTGATCATCTAATTTGTCGCGTTCTGCCTTGATCCCTTTTTCGAGGTCTGCCACACGATCATTCACATCCTTAGTCAAACTTGCATAAGTCTTGGTAGCTGAAGGATCTCCTTCACCCTCCGCCGGCTGACTCAATTGTTTGGTAATCGCTTCTTGATTTTGTTGCAACCTCTTGTACAAGTCCTGAGTTTTTTCACTGACAACAGACTGATTCATAGCCATCAATTGGTTCATGAATTCTTCATGGCTGATCTTATCCGCAGAACGTTGCTTAATCAACAAATCAAAATTTTGACCGTACTGATCTTGAGATTGGCTCAATTGATCAAAGGCCTGTGTATAGGATTCAAGGGCTGTCTTCAGAGCATTGTTGGACTCAACGGATGAGGTAGACAAGCTATAGAGACCTGGGAAGATATTCTTGGAATCTAAAGCCGATTCCAACAAGTTACTCCGGTAAGAACCAATGTTGGTCGATTGGATTTTATTGCTTGTCTCTACGTTCTTTTGAGCTGTATAAAGATTGCTTAAAATGCTGACCATATACATATCGACCAGTTGGCTATTCAAGTCTGAAACAATATCCTTGGCAACTTTAGTTGCCTCATTTTCAACTTGAGAATTTCCAGCAGCATTGACCTTATAAGTAACGGTGGTCTTCTCTGCATTAACCGCATTCACTTCCAAGACCTTCTCTGAGAAGTCACTTGGAATGACGATCATCAACTGGTACTTGCCATCTGCAAGCCCTGACTCAGCAGCTCCACGAGGGAGTACAGACCAGTTTTGCGAATTATCCCGTTCGATATTCTTTACATAGCTAGCCCCAAGGTTATATTCTTTATCATTCAGTTTGACCGCCTTGTCTTCATTGACAACCGCAATGTTGAGCTTGGTGTTTTCTGTCGTTTGCACGGTCTTTGCTTCGTTTTGCTTTTGGTCCTTTTGAACAGTGGTATAAAGACCCACGACAGATCCCATCAAAAGGAGCACAACCGCACTCTGACCGATGTATTTTAACCATTTTTTATTTTTAACTTCCATACCTTTTCCTTTTTCTAATTCATAGATACAAAATAGGGGTTAGGAATTAAGAATCTAACCCCTATTTTCTATATATCAAAAGACAAAAGGGTGATCTACCTACAAGAAGTAAGATCACCTCCAAGACTATCTTAGTGGATTTGTGCAGCGATATCTTGGTCAGTTTGTTCAACGATATCAGCAACTTTGATCAATTGACCGTTGATATCTTCCAACAATTGAGCGAATTGTTTGATTTTTGGAGACAATTCGTTGAATTGTGCTTCAAAGCTATCAAATGCAGATCCATCCCAGTTTGCGTCGATGACTTGTTGTTCATGTGTCAAAGTGTTAAGGATTTGATCGATTTCTTGAGAACCTTGTGCATAGCGTTGTGCTGATTGACGTAGTTCTTCTGGAGTTAATTTAATTTGAGTCATATGTTTCTCCTTTTTGGGCTGATACCCTTATATTTTTCATAAACAACACATTTAGTACGAATTAGTAAAATTCCAGATAATTGTATATTTTACCTTTTACTCCCTATTTGTATCATTTACTTAAAAATATCTTAATGAAATATTGCAAGAAAGTCAAGTTTAAAGGGCTAACTGATAAAACTTTGTAACTTTGTCACAGTTTCGAAATGTTTTGTCATGAAATTGTAATGTTTTTCCTAAAACCTTTGCCCCAGTAGTCTTTACATAGTATTATTTTCATGAACAAAATTAGACACTCCGTATCTTAACATTAACTTGACACTTTTATAAATATTGTTGATATTAAATGTCTTAAACAATAATTTACGCTATTATTGTATATTTTTTCATATAAATGACTTTGAGGTTGGTTTATGGTATAATGAAGACTGTATAGAACTTGTTTTATGCAAGATCGAACACTACTAAAACCTACAAGGAGTTTTTATGAAAAAAATATTATTGACCTCTGTCTGCCTCCTAGCTCTCACCGCATGTAGCCAAGGCCAAGCAGAAAAAGGTAAAACTTCAACAACATCTAGCCAAAGAACTTCCCAAGTGAAAAAAGAAAAAGAAGAGAACGTTCGAACCAAAATTTTCTCCACAGAACTTAACGATCACCATCAAAACAAAATTCAAGTCGGCTACAAAAAAGAAGAAATTGTCTCTTTTACTTTTCTTAGTTTTGAACCCATTTCCTCTGATTTGCAAGACTTGGATCTTTCCGAATTAAAGGAAATCTACCAAGAAGAATTAGAACAGAGCGATATCTATAAAAGCTTAAATGGCAAGCCTGGACTTAGCTTCCGCATTCAAATTTCGAAAGATAAACAATCCTATGCTAAGGTCTTACATGCTGACTTCTCAAAAATCAAGAAAGATGAGTTTGCTTCCATCTACGGAGATCAAGGGGAGGAAGAAACAGCCGAGTTCAAGAAATATCTCAATGGTAAACCACAAGATTTCTTTACTTACATCGAAGATCAAGGACTAAAAGAAGAAAAATAAAAAAGCTTCCTGAGTATCGTCACCACAATGGTGAGATCTCAGAAAGCTTTTTCTTATTTGTTCAAGATTGAAAGGGTTTCAAGGAGATTGTCCGCATGAACTTCGATGGTATCTCCTGTCGCTTTGATTTTCACTTCAACGATGCCTTCAGCTGCTTTCTTACCAACTGTTACGCGGATTGGAAGTCCAATCAAATCACTATCGCTGAATTTGACACCAGCGCGTTCATTTCGGTCATCCACCAAGACTTCGTAGCCTTTATTCACCAAGGCTTCTTCGATCCGATCGGTCAAAGCAAGACTCGCTTCATCCTTGACATTGACTGGAATCAAATGCACATCAAATGGCGCCAATTCTTTAGGGAAGTTAATTCCCCAAGCATAACGGTATTCCCCTTTTGGAGTCTTATTGACAAAGAGGCGTGCATGTTGCTCCATAACGGCTGAAAGAAGACGACTGACACCGATCCCATAGCAGCCCATGATGATTGGAACCGCACGACCGTTTTCGTCCAAAACATCTGCTCCCATGCTAGCGGAGTAGCGTGTGCCGAGTTTGAAAATGTGACCGATTTCGATTCCACGCGCAAAGTTCAAGACTCCTTTCCCATCTGGTGAGATCTCGCCTTCACGAACTTCACGGATATCGACGTATTCTGCAGTAAAGTCACGTCCTGGGTTGACACCAGTCAAGTGGTAGCCTGTTTCATTGGCACCGACTACTGCATTACGGCTGTCTTGGACCTTGCGGTCTGCGATAATCTTAACATTTTCAGGAAGATCAACTGGACCGAGAGAGCCAAAATCAGCTCCCAATAATTCTTTTACTTCCACTTCGGTTGCAGGTTCAAAGAAGTCTGCGCCGAGGTGGTTTTTCAACTTCACTTCATTGAGCTGATCATTACCTACGAGAAGGGCAACAACAGGCTCACCATCTGCGATGTAAACCAAAGTCTTGATAGTAGCTTCTTCTGGAACATTCAAGAATGCAGCTACTTCATCAATCGATTTGACACCTGGTGTTTCCACGCGCTTCACTTCTTCTTCCGCCACAACACGGTTACTTGGCTTGTATTCGTTAGTAGCCATTTCCAAGTTGGCAGCATAGGTTGATTCACTTGAATAGGCAATGGTATCTTCCCCAGAGACCATCCATTTGAGCAATTCTGCTTTGATTTCTTCTTGGACTTCTGCTGGGATCTCATCAAAGGAAGCCACTGATTTGTCTAAAACAACCCAACGATCCAAGTCTGTACGAGCAGGTGTAACAGCCATAAACTCTTGGCTATCTTTTCCGCCCATGGCACCACCATCACCGATGATGGCTTTGTAGTCGATGCCACTGCGGGTGAAGATCCGCTCATAAGCTGCTTTGTACTCATCATAAGTGACATCCAAGCTATCGTAGTTCGCATGGAAGCTGTAACCATCTTTCATGATGAACTCACGGGTCCGAAGAAGACCGTTCCGTGGGCGTTTTTCATCGCGGTATTTTGGTTGAATTTGGTAGAGATTCAACGGCAATTGTTTGTAAGATTTTACTGAGTCGCGCACAATAGCGGTAAAGGTTTCTTCGTGAGTTGGACCCAAGATAAAGTCAGAGCCTTCACGGTTTTTCAACTTATAAAGGTCTTCCCCGTAAGTTTCGTAACGACCAGATTCACGCCAGAGATCTGCACTCAAAAGGGCTGGAGCTAGCATTTCTACTGCTCCAATTTTTTCGAATTCTTGGCGCATGATGCCTTTTGCTTTTTCAATCACTCGATTGGCTAATGGCAGATAAGAATAAACACCAGCTGATACTTGGCGAACATAACCTGCACGCAACATCAAAGCATGGCTAATGACTTGGGCATCGCTTGGCATTTCGCGAAGCGTTGGAATCAACATTTTACTTTGTTTCATGGACAATATCCTTTTCTATTTCAAAAATAATTTCATAATATCATTCCAGGTGACAGCAATCATCAAAATAACCATTACAGCTACACCTGCAAGCGTCATATAGGTTTCTACTTCTTGTTTCAATGGCTTTCTCCGGACGACCTCGATCAAATTGATCAAGATTTTCCCGCCATCCAAAGCCGGAATCGGGATTAGATTGAAGATCCCAATATTAATAGAGAGCATAGCCATAAGAGACAAGACTGCTGGAATCCCTAATTGAGCAGCTTGTGAGCTGGCATTGTAGATGGCAACCGGACCACCCAGTTTATTGAGACTAAAGTGGAAAATGATATCTTTCAAAGCTCCCAAAATTCGTGTCGCTGTATTCCAGGTATCTGTAAAACCAGACAAGAGTTTATCCACAAATCCTGTCTTAAGGCCATTTGTCACACCCAGATAGTAACGATTCCCTGACTTGGTTGGCTTCACTTTGACTTCTTTTTCTTGGCCGTCTGTTTTGACTTTCAGGGTCAATTCAGGAGCCGTCTTGCTGTCCTTGGTTGCTTTCTCGACAGCATCTGTCAGTTCATCCCAGTTGCTAACGGTATCGTTGTTGACTTGAAGGATCTGAACATTGCTTTTGACACCGACCTTAGCCAGCGCCCCATCAGGTGCCACCTGAACATTGTTGCTGTAGTAGTCAATCGCACCACCACGCATAAAAGCTAGAAGTGAGTAGACGACAATACTGAGAATAAAGTTGTTCATAGGACCCGCAAAGTTGGTAATCAATCGTCCCCAAATGCTGGCATTCTGATACTGAACATCTCTCGGCGCAATCCGCACTTCTGTCCCATCTTCCTCAACGATGGTCGCATCATGATCAACACTATAGGTCTTGGTCTCATCGAGAACCAAGCCCGTAATTTCCAGTTTATCTTCAAAGTCAAACTGGGTGACATTCATGGGAAGGGCTGTCTGATCCAGATTCTTTCCTGAAAGATTGATCCGGACGACCTTACCAGCCTCATTTAGCGTCAAGCTGACAGGCGTTCCGGTTTTAATCTCAGTTGTGTCCTCACCCCAGCCAGCCATACGAACATAGCCACCTAAAGGTAGAATGCGAATGGTATAAGCTGTTCCATCTTGACCAATATGGGCAAAGATCTTGGGACCCATCCCGATCGAGAATTCTCGCACCAGGATGCCCGATTTTTTTGCAAAATAGAAATGACCAAACTCGTGAACGAGAACGATCACTCCAAAAATAACAATAAAGGCAATAAATTGCATCGTTCTATACGTGGTTTCCTTTCTATTTCTTCTGTCTTAGAACAAGCCCAAGAAATGCATCAAGGGAAAGACAAAAATCAAACTATCAAAGCGGTCTAGAACACCACCATGTCCTGGGATAAATTTCCCAGAATCCTTGACACCAAAGTGGCGTTTGATCGCACTCTCTACGAGGTCGCCAAACTGACCTGCAATGCTAAAGAGGATGGTAAAGAAGATCATAGCAAGAAAACCATGTCCACCCGCCACAGAACGATCCACGATCATATAGATCACAGTTACCGCAACTGCAGACAAGATTCCCCCAAGACTGCCCTCAATCGTTTTATTAGGAGAAACCGCAGGCATGAGCTTGCGTTTCCCAAACCGACTTCCTACTAGATAAGCACCTGAATCTGTAGCCCAGACAATAAAGAGGGCCAATAAGACCTTATCAATACCAGCAATTCGCGCATCTACTAAGGAATGGAAACCAAGTCCAACATAAAAGCTAGAGGCAATGGGATAGACCACGTCTTCATAATTGTAATTCTGAGCAAGAACAGTTGTTCCCATGAGAATCAGGACAACCAAACCATAAGCAATCATATTGCCATCTGCTGGAAGGTAAGGGAGGTAGTCCTCGATCGGCAAGGTCAAAACGAAGGCCGCTAACATGGCTAGCGCTCCTTCAAAGGTCGCTGTCTCAAGCCCCTTCATCTTGAGCAATTCATGAACCCCTAGCATGGCGATCAAGCCAATCACAATCTGGAAGAACACTCCTCCAACCATTACTGTTGGAATGAAAAAGAGCAGGGCAATTCCTCCAAAAATCACACGTTTTTGTAAATCTTTCGTCATCATCTTCTCCTAAACACCACCAAATCTCCGATGGCGATGGCTATATTCTACTATGGCACTTCGTAGTGCTTCATCTCCAAAATCTGGCCACATCACATCTGTGAAATACAACTCGCTATAAGCAGCCTGCCAAGGAAGGAAATTACTCAAACGGATCTCTCCGCTGGTACGGATAATCAAATCCGGATCCCTTAGGACACGTGGCAAACTCTCAGTATAGAGAGAATCTGCGATCATCTCTTCTGTGATATCTTCTGGACTGAACTTCGCATCCAAGACCTCTTGGGCGATCTGCTTCACAGCCTGGGTGATCTCTGCACGTCCACCATAGTTAAGCGCAAAATTCAAGATCAAACCCGTATTGAGGTGGGTCATCGCTTCTGCTCTTTCCAAAGCCTCCAGCGTTTCTTTTGGTAATTTCTTAGTGTCACCAATCATTTGAATCTTGACATTGTTGCGATGCAATTCGGGGACGAAACGATCATAAAACTCGACCGGCAAGTGCATGATGAACTTGACTTCATCTTCAGGGCGTGTCCAGTTTTCCGTAGAAAAGGCATAGACAGTCAAGACCTGAACCCCCATATTTTTTGCTGCAATCGTCACTTCTTGGAGAGCTTCCATCCCCGCCTTATGACCAAAGACACGCGGTTGCATCCGCTTTTTCGCCCAGCGACCATTGCCATCCATAATGATCCCAATGTGTTTCGGGACTTCTAAAGGTATCTCGATTTTTTCTTTTTTCTTAAAACGAAACATGTTTTTCTACCTATTTCAATATTTATCGCTTCATTATACCATAAATCCCCATAAAATAGGGACTCTGGCCTCTTTTTTGAACCAGCAAGGCTTTCCTTCATCACATCGTCCTATTTGCCCACCAAAAAAGAGGCCCTTGCCTCTTCTTTGATGATTATTCTTCGATGGCTGAATCGGCATCTGAACTAGCACCTTCTGTAGCAGTAGCTGAGATTCCTTCTGATACAGGAAGAACTGTTTTGATCGCTCCCAATTCAAAGGTCAGGTAGACACCATCAACATCCAAGACAACGGTCTTGCGATCTGTATCGACTTCATCGATGGTTCCGTACAAGCCACCAATCGTGATGACTTCATTTCCTTTTTGAAGTTTATTCAAACTTTCCATCCGTTTTTGGTACTGTTTCTTTTGGCTACGGCTCATGAAGTACATCAAACCGACCATAAGAACGAGCATAATTAGCAAACTTCCGCCTTGCATATGTTTCTCCTTTAATTTTCATATATGCTATACTATATCAAATTTCGCCCGTCTTTTCAAGTTTTCCCATCCTCTTCAAGTAAAATCAGACTCCAGTCTCAGAGAGGAGGCAAGTTTTGATGAAAAAGAAAAAAACCACGAAAAGTGGGCTACTGACTAGTCAATCGTAATGCCATACTTTTCATGATTCTCATCATACCAATCAATCAAGGCCAAAGCCGTTTGATAGGTAATATTTTTGATTTTACTCGTTCCCTTCGTCAAAGTCGCTAGGCTCATTTTGCTGATGTTTGTTTCAGTTGCGACACGATAGCTCGTCAAGCGACCGTCAACCATCAGTTGAACAACGGCTTCCACTTTTCTGTATTCGGGAGTTGAGTAGATATCAATTGTATTGCTCATCTTACTTCCATTCCTCAAATTTTATTCTTGTATAGATTATATACTTATTTTCTTTATTTATTAATAATTTTGCTCAAATTGGATTAATTTCACTAATTATTGATGTTTTTTTACCCCAAATAGGAGGATTTTGGCCTTATACGGCGAATAATTTCCCCCAGGTGGGAAGAAAAAATAAAGACTGCTATATTATAGCAGCCTCTATTTTTCACAAACTAATTCGCCTTAGTCTGCTTGTTTATCAGTGTTTTCTTCCTTCTTTGTGTCTTTTTCTCTAATCACAAGGACACCATCTTCCATGTCAGCTTCGAGATGTTTGGCATCCAAGTTATCCAAGTGGAAGTCTGTGACTTTGTCACGGATTTGTTGTTCAACTACCCGACGGAGTGGACGAACACCCATCACTTCATCATAACCTTCTTCAGTCATGTATTCTTTAGCTGCATCGCTCACTGCTAAGTCGATTTCTTTCTTAGAAAGGGTCTTATTGACATCTACCAACATCAAATCAACAATCTTAGAAAGATCTTCCTTACTCAAGTGTGAGAATTCAATCACAGCGTTGAAACGGTTCAAGAATTCTGGACGGAAGTAAGGTTTCAAACGATCCATGAGTTCTGGTTTATCCGCATCTTCTGTCAAGTTAGCTTCGTAACCAAAGCCTGCGTTTGAAGTTGCGATAATCACAGTGTTCTTGAAGTTGACCGTGTTCCCTTGACCATCTGTCAAACGACCATCATCCAAGACTTGAAGGAGAAGGGTGATCACTTGAGGATCCGCCTTTTCAATTTCGTCAAGAAGGACGATAGAGTATGGGTTACGGCGAACACGTTCTGTCAAAGTATTGCTATTGTCATCATAACCAACATAACCAGCTGTTGTACCAATCAATTTAGAAACGGCTGTGCGGTCGCTGTATTCTGACATGTCCAAACGGATAATGGCATCTTTGGTACCGAACATATCAAGAGCCAATTGTTTAGCCAACTCAGTCTTACCGACACCAGTAGGACCTACAAAGAGGAAGCTACCGATTGGACGGTTCCCTTCGTCAAATCCTGCACGGTTCCGACGGATAGCACGTGCCACTGCTTCAACGGCTTTATCTTGACCGATAACCTTAGTTTGCAAACGGTGACCCATATCTTTCAAACGTTCGATATCAGTTGCACCCATTTGTGATACTGGAATACCCGTCATCCGTTCTACAGATTCAGCCACATCGTTGATTGTTGCTGTTACTTTATGGTCTTCCGTATGGTTTTCAATTTTCTTTTCAAGTTCTTCGATGCGAACTTTTGCTTTCAAAGCTGCTTCGTAATCTTCTTTAGCCGCAGCTTCTTCTTGTTTGGTTTTTTCTTCTTCAATTTCATGTTCCACAGCGTGGACATCTGTTACAGGATGTTGGGCTGCCAAGTGAGCAGCTGTCACATCGACCAAGTCAATGGCCTTATCAGGCAAACTACGTTGTGGAATGTATTGGATCGAATAATCAACCGCTGCTTTCAAAACTTCATCTGGCAAGATGACATTGTGGTGTTTTTCATAAAGATCACGGATCCCTTGGAGAATCTTGAAAGTATCTTCAGCTGATGGAGCATTGACCTTCACTTCGTTGAAACGACGAGCAAGAGCCGCATTCTTCAAGATGGTGTTACGGTATTCATCTTGAGTAGTTGCCCCAATAACTGTCAATTCCCCACGTGAAAGAGCAGGTTTGATGATATCCGCAAGACCTTTAGAGCCTTGACCATCACCTGTGCTACCTGCACCAAGGATTTGATGGATTTCATCAAAGAAGAGAATAACATTTCCCATAGCCTTGACTTCTTGGATCAGATTTTGAATATTTTCTTCAAAGCTACCACGGTATTGCGTACCAGCTTCTAGACCAGAAATATCAATCGAGATGATTTCTTTGTTCTTGATAGCAGCTGGAACATCCCCGTTCACAATAGCTTGTGCCAAACCTTCTACAACTGCTGTTTTACCAACACCGGCATCCCCTACAAGAACAGGATTGTTCTTGGTACGACGAGACAAGATTTCAGCAGTTTCTTGAATTTCTTTATTACGTCCGATGACCGGATCCAATTTTCCTTCACGAGCTTCTTCGGTTAAGTTGCGACCAAGTTTTGCAAGGATCCCATCTTGTTTCATTCCTTTACCTTGATGGTGTTGCACTTGCTCGCTTCCTTCATTTGGAAGTTGACCAGTTTGGCGGTAAATGGCGAATTCTTCAGGTGTTACTTCACGACCATTGATCATGTAGCGACGGCTTTCAGAACGAAAACCACCCATGTTTCCCATTAGTTGATTGAAAAGATCATCCATATTGTTAAAGTTGTTATTCATATTGTATACCTCTAATTTACATAATTTTAATTCATTCTTGAAAATTAGCAGACCAATTGGCTGCTGTTTGATTGTTTACATAATTTTAATTCATTTATTTAATAATAGCCCTACAGGCTAACAGTTCTATTTTTCCTTTTATCAATTAGTTGTCTTAATTCTGGAAATAGCATATCACCATCTCCTTTCCACTATTGATATTGTAAACCAGTAGGTTTTTCCAACCTCTTTTTGTTTACATAAATTATTATAACGCAGACTGATTTCTTTGTCAACACTTTTTACATAATTTTTTACATTTTTTTAAAAAATTTTTCCAGAATCCAAAAAACACACCCTACATAGGTGTGTCTCTTGTTAAATCATGTATTCGACGCTATAAGTAGCATCAGATAAAATCCGTGAAAGGAATTGTTTGGTCCGTTCTTCCTTTGGACTATTGAAGAATTCATGGGGTTCGTTTTCTTCGATGATGTGTCCGCCGTCCATAAAGATAACGTGGTTGGCCACATCACGCGCAAAGCCCATCTCATGGGTTACGACAACCATGGTCACTCCTTCTTGGGCTAGCTGTTTCATGACATCTAAGACATCCCCAACCAATTCTGGGTCTAACGCTGAAGTCGGCTCGTCCAGCAAGATCACGTCTGGTTTTACTGCGATAGCACGTGCGATTCCGATCCGCTGCTGCTGACCACCTGACAATTGAGAAGGATAGTAATCCTTGTAAGCGAGGAGACCAACTTTTTCAAGGGCGGATTCTGCCCGTTGGATGGCTTCTTCTTTTGGAATCTTACGAGCTACAATCAATCCTTCCAAGATATTTTCAAGTGCTGTTTTGTTGGCAAATAGATTGTAATGCTGAAAAACAAAGGCTGTCTTTTGACGAATTTCTAAAATTTCCTTTTTGCTGAGTTTTGAGAGGTCATATGCTTTTCCACCTAGGGTTAGGTGGCCTGTATCTGCCTTTTCTAAGTGATTGAGGCAGCGAAGGAAGGTTGTTTTTCCTGATCCAGATGGACCCAAAATAACGACGACATCCCCTTGGTTGACCTTGAGATTAACATCTACCAGGACTTGGTGGTCCTTAAATTTTTTCGATACGTGTTCTACTTCTAACATCTTCTTATTTCTCCTTCTTCTATGCGAGTGTCAGGCGTTTTTCCAAGAGGTTGAATCCCCACTGAATCACCCCACAAATGATAATATAAAGAATAAAAATCACGAGATAGGATTCAAAATATTGATAACCATAAGAGGCTTCGACCTTGGCAATGGCGGTGATATCCTTGATCGTCATGACAAAGACAAGGGAAGTTCCTTTGACCAAGTTGATGACCAGGTTACACAAATTAGGAAGGGCTGAACGCAAGGCTTGAGGAAAAACAATTCGGATATAAGCTTGGCGGTTGGTCAAACCAATGGCTTGCGCTGCTTCTAGCTGGCCCTTATCCACAGTCAGAATAGCTGACCGGAGAATTTCTGCAAGACTCCCCGTTGTCATCAAGCTAAAGATGATAAAGGCATAGTAAATGGGATTGATCTCAAAGACATTAAAGTGACTGCCTATGCTCTTAAAAAAGCTATTCAAGAGGCTAGGAAAGAGACTATAAAAGAAGAGAATCAAGAGAATCGGAGGCGTCGCGCGAATAAAGGCTAAGTAAACCACTGAGAAACTGCGAACCCCTTTGACCTTATAGATCTGACCGAGCGCCAAAAAGAGGGCTGGAAAAAAACTCAAGAGAATCGATACGACCATGATCAGAAGGGTCACTGGAACACCACCCAAGGTGGCTAGAAATGTTTTACTAATAAAATTGAAATCCATAAGCTACCTTTCTGTTACGCTGAGTCGTTTTTCAAGCAATTGAGCGGAGAAGGAGATCACAAGAGCAATTCCCCAGTAGATCACTGCTACGGCTGTATAAGTCTCGAGGGAATAATTCCCAAGGTTGCGACTGATCAAGTTGTTTCCTGCTCCCATGATATCGATAAAGCCAATGGTATAAGCCAAAGCGGCATCGCGCATGAGGTTCAAGATGGCCGTCGTCATATTTGGAAGAGCCACACGAAAGGCTTGGGGAAGGACAATCCGCCAAATGGTCTGAGCTGGTGTCAATCCGATACTCAAGCCCGCTTCCATCTGGCCTTTGGGAATGGCCAAATAGGCTGCCTTGAAGACCTCAGAGATCATCGCCGCAAAGAGAAGAAACATGGCCACAAGGACAAAGACAAACTTGGACCAGTGGTCAATATCAATGCCCAACCACCAGTTCAAAAATTGGGGTAGTCCATAAAAGACCAAAAAGAGCAAGACAATCGGAGGGGTACAACGCAAGGTAAAGACATAGCCTTTTGCCAGACCTGCTCCTACCTTCTCTTCTGATACTTGTGCCCAAGTCAAAACCAAGCCAAATGCAGAACCAAGAAGCGTCGTTAACACCATCAAAGCTAAGGTCGCTGGTAGAGCTTGGACCAAGGTTGGAAGAAATGACCAGACCTTGGAAATGTCGTATGAGACCATGTTTCTTTTCCTTTCTGTATCCGTATAGAAATAAGGAAGCTGGGGCTATGCGCACCCAGTTCCATCTTATTTCTCTTTATCTACATAACTGAAGACATCTTCACCGAAATATTTTTTCGACAATTTCGCAAGCGTTCCATCTTTTTCCAATTCTTTGATGGCCTTGCTGTATTCTTCCGCAAATTTTTCGTTTTTCTTATCCTTATGGATCAATGGATAAGTTGGAATTCCTTTGTAGGCAAACCAGCTGAGTTTGTCTGCGTATTGGTGGTAAGAACCATCTTTATCTGTGACAGCTTTTTCAAAGGAAAGTTTGATGTCAAAGAAGGCATCGTAACGACCTTCAAGTACCCAAGCATAAGCATCTGCGACTTTGAACGATTCGGCAGCTGTTAATTCGATTTGTTGGTCCTTATGCTTTTCATTGTATTCTTTAATAACATTCCATTGCGCATTTTGTGGTGAAATTGGAACTAATTTCCCTTTTTCTTTCGCAAAGTCATCAATGTTCTTGTATTTATCCGCATCTTCTTTTCGTACGGTAAATCCGATGATACTTGCTCCGATTGGTTCTTTTGGAATGATAAATTTCTTGGCGCGTTCTTCGGTATACCAAGCTCCTTTGGTTCCGATATCATACTTACCAGATTCTAGACCGATCAAAAGGTCATCGTCACTTGTTCCAGTGTACTCAAACTTGTAGTCTGGTAATTTTTCGTCAATAGCTTTGAGCACAGCTACTTCATAACCATCTGATTCTCCTTTTTCATCGACGAAATCGTACGGTACATAGTTTTGCGTGTGGGCTACTTTCAAGGTTGTTACCTTGTTCGATCCCGTTGAGCCTTTGCTGTCGTTTGCATGGTTCAAGCTCCGTCCAAGAATGGTTGCACCTGCAATGGCAAGAACGGCCACCCCACCGATAATCCATGTTTTTTTACTCATACTCTGTTCTCCCTGATTCTATTTTTTCTTATTCTGCTGCAGCTTCACGAACCCATTCGATTCGCTCTTCATCAATGTCACTTGGAATCGTACAATCCGCACCGATGACCAAGCCTGTGGTTCCAGTTTCTGCGATGATGCGTTTAGTTTCTGCTTGAATCGCAGCCTTGTCTCCTGTATAGAGAAGACCATTTTTGCCATTTTCAAAGCCACCAAGAACCGTACGTCCACCGAAGATTTCGCGTCCTTCTGCTAGGCTGATTCCTTCTGGTCCAACTGCCCAGTTAATGACTTGAGCTGGGTAGTCTGTGAAGAGATGGATATCATTGCGAGCCCCTTCGTAGCCACAGATATGAAGGATATTTACCCCACCTGCTTCATTGGCTGCTTCTAAGACATGGAGTTCACTCGGTGCAATACTATTTTTATAAACTTCTTGGCTCACGCGCGCATCTTGGATACTTTGAACACTGAGGTAGATCCCGTCTGCTCCTGCTTCTTTAATGATGCGTTGGCTCAAACTTGCAATATCTTGACCAATCGTATCCAATACTTTTTTAAGGGTTGCAGCATCTTGATCGATGAAGTTTGCGATCAAGTCATCTCCTCCTGAAACTTCTCCGACCAACCATTTAAAGTAAGTTACTGGAGCAAAGATATTGTAGATGGCTACAATGTCCTCTTCAAAACCGGCACGGATTTTTTTCACAAGCTCTACCTGCTCTGTGATCCATGGATGATCGGCTCCGAGAGGTTCAATTCCTGCTAAGTCAGAGATGTTTTCAAGGCCTTTGTGAATGGCTGGATTTGGATAAGCAAAGTAACCATCGCTCATAAGTTTAACAAAGTCTGGTTGGACCTTGTGAAGGAAGTTTTGATGACCCTTCAGGTTTTTTTCAATAATTTCAGGATTTGAAAATCCTTTTAGCCACTCTTCTTCTGTCGTGAAATGGTGCCAAAATCCAACTGGCACACGATCAACTGCTTCTCCTTTAAAAGCTTTTAACACTAATTCTCTTTTTGCTGACATGTTCTTACCTCGTTCCATCTTTTCTTGTTTGTTATCTTATCACTTCAATTATACTTTGACTAATATATATTTTTTATCAAGCTCTTCATCTTTTTTTATCACTGATCTTCAAGAAGTAAAATTCCTGCTATATCAGATGGGCGAAGGAGAGAGAGACTATGGGCTGGAATTTTCTCCAATTTTTCGATGTCCGGATCTTTCCGTACAATCCCATGACTGCTTGCTGCAGTAGCTTTTGCGAGTCCTAGGACTAAGAATAAAGCTACCAGCCCCATACACCACACATGAATCTTTCTCATCTCCCTCTCCTTTCTTCTTACAAGACGGCCGCCTGACGCACCCAGTCTAAGCGTTCCAATTGGAAATCGTCTGGTACGGTACAGTCTGCTCCAAGGATCAAACCACGACTTCCCGCTTCTGCGACCAGGCGACGGGTTTCTTGCTCGATAGCTGCTCGTTCCCCTTGATAGAGTAAGCCTTTCTTACCATTGACAAAGCCACCTAGGACAGCACGATCCCCAAAGAGTTTGCGACCTGCTGCTAGGCTCAGGCCTTCATGATGGGTCGCCCAGTTAATGACTTGTGCTGGATAATCCTTGAAGAGGTCCACTTCATTGCTGGCCCCTTCAAAACCACAGATATGAAGGATATTGATTCCACCCGCTTCATTGGCTGCTTCTAGAACGGCAATGTTGCTTGGCTCAATGATCTTGCGGTATTCTTTCTCTGTCACGCGCTCATCTTGAACCTGCTGGGTTGAGAAGTAAATGCCTTCCACTCCTGCTTCTTGGATCAAGCGGCGACTAAGAATGGCGATGTCTCCTGCAATCACGTCAAGGACATGAGCTAAAGTTTCTGGATCTTCCTTGATAAAGTCTGCAATCACTTGGTCTCCACGGGATTGATCCGTACGGAACCAGCGTTTCAAGTAAGAAATGGGCGAGAAGATATTGTAGAAAGAAGCAATCTCTTCATGGAAATGGGAACGAATCTCCTTGACCACTTCAATCTGTTTTTCAATCCAAGGATGATGCTCTCCAATCGGTTGAATGTCCTTTAATTCTTGGATCGATGTGATCTCTCTCGAATAAAGGACATTCGGATAGCGGAAGAAGCCATCGCTCATGATCTTGACAAAATCAGGTGAAATTTCTTCAACATAGTGTTGGTGACCCTTAATACTTTTTTCTACTACAGCTGGATTGTCTAGCCCCAATTCTTTTTCTTCTTGGGTCACATAATGGAGCCAAAATCCTACAGGGATTCGCTCTACTGCTTCGCCTCGAATGGCACGAAGAACCAATTCTTTTTTACTCATACTGTACATCCTCCTCATCTTTTCTCCAAAAGAAAGATTGACTGCTTCCCTTCTGGAATTTGTAACCATGATATCACCTCGAAAAGTAGCTGACTAATATATTTTCCCTATCAAAGCCTTAAAATTTCTTTATTAAGAAAATCATCAAAAAAACGCAAGCCCTTGAAAATAGGGACTTGCGAGTATCTTTCTCGATTGTTTCATTTTAGAAAAAAAGAACCTCTTTGATCTTTTCTTGATCCGGTTATAATATAAAACTATACCCCTCCTTTTAAGATGAAAAATGGAATCTATTGAGATGAAAAAGCCCTTCATATCAACATTTCTTTCTTCCTATTCATTCCACCATTTCCTGGCTCCCCTTCCCCTCTTTCTTGTCATACAAGATTGAAAGGAGTATAATTTTTATAGAATAATTTTAAGGAGTGTACGGTTTATGAAAACAACAAAAACCACCTTTACCATCGTTTCTGCTCTTGCTTCTGTCATTTTACTGACGAGTTGTGGAAGCAACACCACTAAAACGCAAGAGACAAAAGCAAGCAGCACTAAAAATCAGGTGACGATGACCTATGATCAGCAGCGCTCACAAGAAAATACCATGTCTGTTCTCTGGTACCAAAAGGCAGCAGAAACCAAGGCTTTGTATTTACAAGGCTACAATGTCGCTACTGACCGTTTGAAAGAGATCCTCCAAACGCCTTCTGATAAGCCATACTCAATCGTATTAGACTTGGATGAAACTGTTTTAGACAACAGCCCTTACCAAGTTCAAAACGTCAAAGATGGTACAGCCTTCAACCCTAAAGATTGGGATGTTTGGGTGAAAAAAGCAGCCGCAAAAGCGGTGCCAGGTGCTAAAGATTTCCTTCAATATGCGGATCAAAACGGGGTTCAAATCTACTACATTTCTGACCGTACAACCTCTCAAGTAGATGATACCATCAAGAATCTTGAAAAAGAAGGCATTCCGGTTCAAGGACGTGACCACCTCATGTTCTTAGAAGATGGTGTCAAATCAAAAGAAGGCCGTCGCCAAGCTGTGCAAGAAAAGACCAATCTTGTCTTGCTCTTTGGGGACAACCTAGTGGACTTTGCAGACTTCTCTAAGACATCCGAAGCTGATCGCGACAAGAAATTGGACGAATTGCAAAAAGAATTTGGTGAAAAATTCATCATCTTCCCAAATCCAATGTACGGATCATGGGAATCTGCTGTTTACCAAGGTAAAAAACTAGATGCCAAGGGACAAACAGAAGAACGCCTCAAAGCCTTGCAAGGTTTTGATAAATAAAACAAATGAGAGTGGGACAGAAATCGGTAATTCGTTGGAATTCGATTTCGTCGTCCCACCTCCGCACAGTTGAGTAGGGCTATAAAAGCTGATGAAATCAGCGTAGTAGAGCCCACTCAACCACTGCGTCTTGCTAGACAATCCAAAAACAATTAAGAGGCTGGGACTTTTGTCCCAGCCTCGTTTTTTCTATATAGACAAGTTTATTCAACCGTTACAGACTTAGCAAGGTTCCGTGGTTTGTCGACATCGAGTCCACGATGAAGGGTTGCAAAGTAAGCAATCAATTGGGTTGGCACCACCATTGAGATTGGAGAGAGGTAAGGGTGAACCGCTGTCAAGACTAAATCATCCGTCTCTTTAGCGACATTTTCTTCTGCAATGGTTAAGACATGAGCCCCACGTGCTGCCACTTCTTGGATATTTCCACGTGTGTGGCTGGCTAGGACTGGATCAGACAAGAGGGCAATAACTGGTGTACCGTCTTCGATCAAAGCAATGGTACCGTGTTTCAACTCACCCGCTGCGAAGCCTTCACATTGGATATAAGAAATTTCTTTTAGTTTCAGACTGGCTTCCATGGCAACATAGTAATCTTGGCCACGTCCGATATAGAAAGCATTGCGGGTTGTTTCCAACAAGCCACGGACTTTTTCATCGATGACTTCTTTTTCTGAAAGGGTTGATTCGATCGATTGGGCAACGATAGACAATTCGTGCACCAAATCAAAGGCTTTGGCCTTTTCATTGCCATTGGCTTCTCCAACAGCTTTGGCAAGAAAGGCAAGGGCTGCGATTTGAGCCGTATAAGCCTTGGTGGAAGCGACCGCAATTTCAGGACCCGCATGGAGCAACATAGTCATGTCTGCTTCACGTGAAAGAGTAGATCCTGGAACATTGGTTACTGTCAAGCTTGGAATGCCCATTTCATTTGCTTTGACCAATACCTGGCGACTATCCGCTGTTTCACCAGATTGACTGATAAAGATGAAGAGTGGTTTTTTGCTGAGAAGTGGCATGCCGTAGCCCCACTCAGAGGAGATACCGAGTTCTACCGGGGTATCCGTCAACTCTTCCAACATTTTTTTAGACGCAAACCCTGCATGGTAAGAGGTACCGGCTGCAAGGATATAGATGCGGTCTGCCTCTTGAACAGCCTTGATGATAGCTGGGTCTACCACTACTTGACCAGATTCATCTGTATAGGCTTGGATGAGTTTACGCATCACGGTTGGTTGCTCGTCAATTTCCTTGAGCATGTAGTATGGATAAGTCCCCTTACCGATATCTGATAAGTCAAGTTCAGCCGTGTAGCTAGCGCGCTCACGACGATTTCCATCGTAGTCTTGGACTTCAACGCTGTCTGCTTTGACGATGACCAACTCTTTGTCATGGATTTCCATATATTGGTTGGTCTCACGAATCATGGCCATGGCATCTGAGCAGACCATATTGTAACCATCCCCAAGACCAATCAAGAGTGGTGATTTATTTTTTGCTACATAGATGGTGCTTGGATCTTCCGCATCCATCAAAGCAAAAGCATAGGCTCCTCGGATGATGTGGAGGGCTTTTTTGAAGGCTTCAAGCGTAGACAAGCCCTCTTCTTCAGCGAATTTTCCGATCAAGTGGGCTGCAATTTCTGTATCGGTTTGCCCCTTGAAATGGTGACCAGCTAGGTATTCTTCCTTGATTTCAAGGTAGTTTTCAATGACGCCATTGTGTACCAAAACAAAACGACCTGTCTCCGAACGGTGTGGGTGGGCATTGTCTTCAGTTGGTTTTCCATGAGTGGCCCAACGGGTATGTCCGATCCCAGCTGTTCCTTCGACACCTTCTGCCTTAGCTGACAATTCTGCAATGCGACCAACTGCCTTTACCAATTGGCTCTTGCCTTCACTAGCCAGAAAAACACCCGCAGAGTCATAGCCTCGGTATTCGAGCTTTTCAAGTCCTTGAATCAAAATATCAGTTGCATTTGTATTTCCTACAACACCAACGATTCCGCACATAGTCTTTACGATATAGCCTTGCTATACTTTCCCCTTTACTTAGTCAAACGACCCATGGTCGATTTCTCAGTTACTTTGAAATTGGTCTAGTCTAATTTACCAAAAAAGTAACCAGCGGAGTCAGTATACAATGCTTCTTCCAGTTTGTCAACTAGGAAATATAAGAAAATTGGTCTAGTTAAGAAAGGGTTAAGAAAAGAGGCTGAGACAAAAGTCCTAGCCTCTTAATTGTTTTTAGATTGTCAAGCAAGATGCAGTGGTTGAGTAGGCTCTACTACGCTGATTTCATCAGCTTTTACAGCCCTACTCAACTTTGCGGAGGCGGGACGACGAAATCGAATTCTAACGAATGACCGATTTCTGTCCCACTCTCTGTTTTTCTATTCTTCAAATCCATTCTGCTGGCTTAACTCACGGAACCAATGGCCGGATTTTTTGAGGGTACGTTTTTGACTCTCAAGATCCAATTCAACTAAACCATAGCGGTTCTTGTAGCCATTGAGCCAAGACCAGCAATCAATAAAGGTCCAGATCAAATAGCCTTTACAATTGGCACCATCTTGAATAGCCCGGTGGAGCTCACGAAGATGGTCTTTGACAAAGTCAATCCGGTAGTCGTCTTGGATCACTCCATCCTTGCGGAATTTTTCCTCGCCTTCGACCCCCATCCCGTTTTCTGTCAGGATCCACTCGATATTGCCATAGTTTTCCTTGATATTTTGGGCAATGTCATACAGGCCTTGCTCATAGATTTCCCAACCACGGTGGGGATTAATCTTGCGGCCTGGCATGACATAGGGTTCATAAAATTGCTCAAAGAGTAGGGGAGAAGCTGGATTCGGAGTATAACGAGGAGCTGCCACACGGAGTGGTTGGTAATAGTTAACACCTAGATAGTCGACGGTATTTTCCTCCATCAAGCGCAACTCAAATGGATCATAATCTGGCAAGAGATCACGCTCCCGCAAGATCTCCACTAATTCTTGAGGATAATGGCCAAGAACGGAAGGATCTAAAAAAGATTTGGCTTGGAAGAGCTCGGCGATACGAGCGGCTTTAACATCTTCTGGATGCTGGCTCCGAGGGTAGGCTGGTGTCAGATTGAGCACAATCCCGATCCGGGAATTGGGATCCACCTCGTGACAGGTCTTGACCGCTAGAGAGCTTGCTAACTGGGTGTGGTAGGCTACTTTTACAGCTGCAGCTGCATCTACCTTATGAGGAAAATGGGCATCATAAAAATAACCAAACTCCACAGGGACAATGGGTTCATTAAAAGTGATCCACTGGTCGACCAGATCCCCATAGGTCTTGAAACAAAAACGCGCATATTCTTGATAAGCATAGGCGGTTTCCTTGTTTTCCCAACCATCGCCCTGCTTTTGGAGAGCCATCGGCAAATCAAAATGATAGAGGTTGACCAAGAGGTGAATCCCTTTTTCCTTAATCTTTTCAAAGACACGACGGTAGAAATCGACACCCGCTTGATTGATCTCCCCTCGGCCTTCTGGGAAAATGCGGGACCACTGAATAGACGTCCGAAAAGCTGTGTGACCGGTTTCTAACAAGAGATCCAGGTCCTCTTCCCAGTGTTCATAAAAAGTGGATGTTTTCTCTGGTCCCTGCCCTTGATAAAAGCGATTGGGTTCGATCCTATACCAGTAATCCCAGAGATTGTCACCTTTTCCATCCTGATCTATACGCCCTTCTGTCTGTGGACCCGAGGTCGAACTCCCCCATAAAAAATCCTTTGGAAATTGAAACATGTTCTAATCCTCCTCATTCTACTAGCTCTATTGTAGCGAATCCTCCCCCAAAACCTAGGCACAATTTACAGTCTTTCTTACGCAGATTAAAGAAAAAGCTCCCTTAGAAAAATTCCTAAGAGAGCTGGTCCTCATTATAAGTCATTCACAACATATTCAAAGAGTTTGTGGTCTGCAGGACTCTTGTCAAAACGCAGTTCCGGATGCCACTGAACGCCGAGAAAACGACTCTCATCTGTGGATTGAACCGCCTCTATGACGTCGTCTTTGGGATCCCGCGCAATTACTTCTAAGCCATCTGCCAAGTCTTTGATACTTTGATGGTGAAAGGAATTGATGCGACTGGTCTTACCATAGATCTCTTGTAAAACCGTCTGATCCTTAGTCACCAGCTCTTGGCTGGTGTACTGACCTGGATTGTCCTGCCAATGATCCTCAATATCTTGATGCAAAGTTCCACCCAATGCAACATTGTAGAGTTGGGTCCCACGACAGACTGTAAAGATAGCTTTTTTAGCCGCTCGCGCTTCCTCAATCAAGGCCAACTCAAAAAGATCACGTTTTAAGAGGTAGTCGTCGCTATCAATGGTGATTTCT
This sequence comes from Streptococcus sp. 27098_8_99, assembly GCF_041431935.1. Lineage (NCBI taxonomy): Bacteria > Bacillati > Bacillota > Bacilli > Lactobacillales > Streptococcaceae > Streptococcus > Streptococcus sp. 27098_8_99. Next base: position 106,898 of record NZ_JAPVYQ010000004.1, read on the forward strand.
TCTCCATAAAACTTGGGCAAGACATTTTGACCACCAGTAATGATGAGCTTATCAATCATCGACATATAGTGTTTGGCCATGTCCGCATCTCCAATTGGCAAGATCAAGGGAATTCCTCCCGCCTCTTTGACCGCTTCGACAAAACCAGTCGCCGCATAACTCATGTTCGCGTCTGGATCATCTGGGAAGGGTCTTTCATTTCCTGTAATTCCAATCACTGGTCTTTTTTTCATACTTGTTTCCATATACTTTCATTCGTTTTCAAGGCTTATTGTAACACAATTTTAAGCTAGACTCAATGGAGAGTTTTTTAAGAGAAGGTCTCCCCCTCTATAACAAAAGCTTGCTGAAAAGGGTTAAAATTGCTTTCTATCAAAAAATCCTCAAGTGCGAAGACTTGAGAATTATTTGTTAATTTTTAATAACCCCTTCTTTTACCAAAAAGTCACGTGCCACTTGATTAGCTGACTTGCCTTCTACTCCGACTTGGTAGTTCATCTGGCTCATTTGCTCTGCTGTGATTTTACCAGCTAACTTGTTTAGAATGCCTTCCAATTCTGGATGTTTCTTAAGAAGAGCTTCTTTCATGAGGGGCGCCCCTTGATAAGGTGGGAAGAGTTGCTTATCATCTTCAAGGACCACCAGGTCATAGCGAGCCAGCTCGGCATCCGTTGAGTAAGCATCTGTGATCTGGATGTCACCGGACTGGATCGCCTGGTAGCGAAGGGCTGGCTCCATGGTGGAGACTTGTAGATGGAGTCCGTAAACCTTCTGCAAGCCCTTGTTCCCGTCCTCTCGGTCATTAAACTCCAAGGTAAATCCTGCCTTGAGTTGTCCTTCCACCTTTTTCAAATCTGAAATGGTCTTGAGGCCATACTCTTGGGCAATTTTCTTAGGCACCGCGACAGCATAGGTATTCTGATAAGCCATGGGTTTGAGCAAGGCCAGGTCGTCTTGTTTCTTGATCCCATCTCGAGCCGCTCGATAGACTGCTTCTGGATCATGGCCGACTTGCGGCGCCGGCTTGAGGAGACTTTCGGTCACGGTCCCTGTAAACTCTGGATAGATAGCAATATCCCCTTTTTTCAGAGCTTCAAAGAGGAAGGTGGTTTTTCCAAAATTTGGTTTAACAGTCACTGTCATGTCTGTGTTTTCTTCGATCAAAATCTTGTACATATTGGCTAGAATTTCCGGTTCAGGACCCAACTTCCCAGCGATGACCAGGTTTTCTTTTTCCGGTTTGGGAAGAAGACTTGGTGTATAGCTAGCTCCCAATCCCAGGATCATGACCGCAAAAGCCGCAAAGATGGTCCGCAATTTAGCCTTTTCCATCCATTTGAGAAGAAGGTTAAAGGCGATGGCTAAGAAGGCAGAAGACAGGGCACCGATCAAAATCAGACTGGCATTATTGCGGTCAATCCCCAGAAGGATAAAGGAACCGAGTCCCCCAGCTCCAATCAAAGCAGCTAGAGTAGCCGTCCCGATAATCATCACAGCTGCTGTCCGAATCCCAGACATGATGACGGGCATGGCCAAGGGAATCTCAAACTTCTTCAAGCGCTCCCACTTAGTCATCCCAAAGGCGACCCCTGCTTCTTCTAGACTTGGGTCAATCCCCTGCAAACCGGTGATAGTATTTTGAAGGATGGGGAAAATGGCATAGATGACGAGAGCTGTCAAGGCCGGAAGTGTTCCAATTCCCATGATGGGAATGAAGAGCCCCAAAAGGGCCATGGAAGGAATGGTCTGGAAGATCCCAGCTACCTGTAAAACCCAGTTGCTGGCTCTCTTGCGTGTACTTAAATAAATAGCTAATGGAACAGCTAGAAAAATAGCAAGGAGCAGGGTCAGTAATGACAGTTGCAAATGTTGCCCTAGTGCAGTGAGCCAGTCTCCAAAGCGTTCTTGAAAGGTTGCAAATAGTTTAGACATGGTGAGCACCTCCAAATAAATCCGCAACAAAGTCGTTGGCTGGTTGGGCTAGAATGGTCTCAGGATCCGCCACCTGCACAATCTCTCCTTCTTGTAACACCGCAATCCGATCGCCTAATTTCAAGGCTTCATCGGTATCGTGTGTAACAAAGATAGTGGTCATGCCGAACTCCTTGTGCAAGTCTTTGGTAAGAGCCTGCAACTGTTTGCGGGAAATGGCATCCAAGGCTGAAAAGGGCTCGTCCATCAATAGAATCTTTGGCTCCCCGATGATGGCCCGCACAATGCCAATCCGTTGTTGCTCCCCACCAGACAGCTCATGGGGTTTGCGATCGGCGTAATCAGAAGCTGGAAGGCCTACTTTTTCTAAAAATTCGACTGTTTTGGAAGCCACTCGCTCCTTGCCCCAGCCCTTCATCTCAGGAATGAGAGCGATATTTTCCGCAACTGTCAAATTAGGAAAGAGAGCAATGGCTTGAAGCACATAACCAGTAGACAGACGTAACTCTCGTTCATCATAGTCCTTGATGCGTTTCCCGTCCATATAAATATTGCCATCTGTCGGCTCCAAGAGACGGTTAATCATCTTGATCATGGTGGTCTTTCCAGATCCTGAAGGACCTACGAGGACCATAAATTCACCATCTTCAATACGGAGATTGACATCTTTTAAAATGTCCTTATCCGTGTAGCGCAAGGCTACATGTTTATATTCAATCATATTCTTCCTCAATAAGTTTTCTGTCTCTAAGAGTATCCAATAGGCTACTTGCCGGATGCCCTAGGACTTTTTCGATATCTGTTGAAACCCCAGCTTGTTCCCCAGCTTTAATCGCTGTATAAGTGCTGACCCAGGCATCGTACTCCCAAGTTTGTGCTGGCCATTTTTTCCGTGACTCATAAGCTTCTTCTACTGTTTCATCCACATACGCGATGGCGTCACCAGTCTCTTTTGAGAGAAGCGCTACGATTTCTTCCATGGAAAGATCCTCTGGTCCTGTCAGATGCAAGGTTTGATTTTCCCACTCCTTAGGATTTAAAAGAATCTCTGCTGCAACCCTAGATGTGTCCTTACGGGCAACAGCTGACACAAGACCACTGCCTGCCGGACCACGAATCTCTCCATTTTCAAGCGCCATATCAATCAGGAAGTCCAAGTAAAAATTATCTCTCAAAAAAGTGTAGGTGAAGCCTAACTCCTTGATATAGGCTTCCGTCTGGGCATGATCTCGAGACAAGGTGAAAGTTGCCTTCTCATCTGCCCCATAAAAGGAGGTATAGACGATATGCTCTACCCCTGCTAGCTTTGCAGCATCTAAAAAGTCCTGGTGTTCCTTGACACGCTCTGGATTTTCCCGAGCAGAAACCATCAACAAGATATCGATCCCCTTTAAGGCTTCAACCACCTCTGGTGTATTGGCATACACTATTTTACGAATTTCCGCTGACGCATAGATCTTTGCACGCTCTGGGCTTCGTGCTAGATGGACGGAAGCGATTCCTTTCCTATCGACAAGATTCGCCACATAAGAACCTAATTTCCCTGTTACCCCTGTAATACCAATCATAACTGTTACTTCCTTTCCCTAGATGTCATTCTCTTTAGCTTTTAGATTTGTGATAATGCGCTCTTGATAGGCCTCAAATTCTCGGATTTCTTGATCTGAAAATCCTTGGTAGAAAATTTCACCCAACTCTTTACTAACGCGGTCTCCAATTTCTTTTTGTGCCCAACCAAGGTCTGTCAAAGAGATATATTTTTTCCTTTTATCCTGCGTGCAAGGTTGAATCGTGACCAGGCCTTGTTCTTCCAATTTCTTAACCATACTGGTCAATGTATTATTGGCTAGACCCGTCGCAAGAGCGATATCTGTCGCAGTAGCGCACCCCAACTCTTGCTTCCACAAAATCGTTAAAATTTTCCCTTGTTCACTTCTGTATTGAGCATCTGGTTCCTTGCTCAAGAGTTTTTGAAAAAGTCGCCCGTTCAATAAGCGTATCTGTAAAGCTTGGTAGCCCCCTTGCATCTTGTCCATTTTGTCTCCTTTTTATTTCTATATCGAAATATCAAAGTCATTGTACCACTGCTTATTACATCTGTCAACTATTTCTATATAGAAATAGTAATTTTTTGACAAGAAGCTCTTCAAAAGATTCTTGCACAGCTCCAAATGACCAGACTTTTTTACCCCTTTTACACAAACTTCTTTGGAATACGGTCAAAAATTCGCTATAATAGTAACAAATGTTAAACTCCTTTTGTAACGACACTTGGTTTTACGATGTGGTAATCTGTTAACTGTATGATAGAAAGATCGGAGTATTTGTGATGCATATCCCTGATAATTATTTGAGTCCTGCAAGTTGTGCCCTCTTAGCTGTAGCGGCTGCCCCTGCGATTGGCGAATCCATTGCCAAAGTCAAAGTTCAATTAAAGGAAAATAAAGAGTTGGCCCCTATGCTTGGCGTCGCAGCCTCTTTATCCTTCTTGTTAATGATGTTTAATGTTCCAGTTCCAGGGGGGACAACGGCACACGCTGTCGGTGGTGCTCTTCTGGCCATCCTGATTGGTCCCTATGCAGCTTCCCTTGCCTTATCTGTTGCCTTGATCCTCCAGGCCTTCTTATTTGGAGATGGAGGAATCTTAGCCCTTGGAGCCAATATCTTCAATATGGCCGTTGCCATGCCTTTTATCGGCTATGGGATTTACAGTTGGTTCCGCAAACACCATCATGAATCTCTTGGAGTGATCGTGGGGTCCTATGTCGCTATCAACGCCGCAGCTCTCTTAACAGGGATAGAACTTGGACTGCAACCTTTGATTGCATCCGAAGCTGGACAACCTCTCTACAATCCTTATGGATTAGAAGTCACGATTCCTGCCATGATGGCTGCCCATCTTGTGGTCGCTGGCTGGGTCGAAGCCTTCTTCACCTATGTGATTTACCGCTTTGTCAAACAAGTAGCCCCAGCTGAATTGTATACACCAAGTAGCAAAAATACGACTTCATTTGTCAAAAAAATCCGCTGGGTCCTCTTGGGGCTGATCGTTTTGAGCCCTCTCGGTCTCCTGGCAGATGGTACAGCTTTCGGAGAATGGTCTTCTGAAGAATTAGGATCCTTGCTCAAAGGGAAAGTTCCAGCTGGTATCAAAAATGGTTTTTCTTTTGAAGCCTTGTTCAGTGATTACACCATTCCTGGAACTAAAATTGCGATTGGCTATATTCTATCAGCCATTACAGCTGTTCTCATTTTCTATATCATTAGCAAAATGATTCGATCAATAAACGGAGCAAAAACTTCTCATGCGTAAACTTCCTGACTGGCTCCTTCAAGAGCAAGCGACTCTAGAAGCTTCAAAAAGCCATCACTATTTACAAATGAACCTTCACACATTGCGCCATTTTCTTGGCAAAATGAAACAAACGACACCCGCATTCAAGGCCAAAACTTCCTCTTGGATGCGGCTTGTTTACTTTTTAACCCTAGCCATTCTTATTACAACAGCCCACCATACGATCCAGCTCTGGATCCTCGGTATACTCTTACTACTTCACATTGCCATGCTGCCGGGAGAAACCCTTCTTCACCTGTTTAAAGTCCTCGTCAAGGTCCTTCTCTTCTCTACCATTGTGATTTTGCCTAGCATCTTATTTCAAGGATTTCAAAATGGAGGGCTTTTTTTGCTACGTGCCGGGATGATTGTCCTCAATATTTCTCTCTTTTTAGCCACTACCACAAGCATCCAACTGGTTGAGGCCCTAAGGCAGCTACATTTCCCCAAGACCTTTGTCCAGACCATTGATATTACGCTGAAATATAGTTATATTTTGGGAAAACACCTTCACCAACAAATTGAGTGCGTCCAACTCCGGACCGTTGGTCAAAAAGTGAGTCTCCATCTCTTTGGCTCTCTGCTGGGTCTTTTGTATCTATCAACGAAGAACCATACCAAAGAGGTCTACGATGCCATGTTGCTGAGAGGATATGGCATGGATAGGAAACAAAAAGAGCCCTTCTGTTGGAAAAAAGAAGATGGCATTTTTCTACTGGAATTAGTCTTCCTTATTGCCGTCACAACTCTACTCCGTTAGAAAGGATAGCCTATGATAACCATTCAAGATGGAAATTACCACTACACAGATGAGATTGGAATCTACGATATTCAACTACAGATCAAGCAAGGGGAAACGATCGCTTTGATGGGACCAAACGGAGCAGGAAAATCCACGCTTTTCAAAATTCTAGTTGGACTTTTACCCCTGTCTTCTGGTCAATACCACTTTAAGGATTGGACAATTGATGGTCCTTTCTTAAAAGATCCCCATCGTGCTGGCCAGCTATTTCAACAGGTCGGGCTTATTTTTCAAAATAGCGATACGCAACTATTCAACACAAGCGTCTATGATGAGCTTGCTTTTGGCCCACGTCAACTCGGCTTATCGGCAGTTGAAATCGAACAACGCGTCAAGGACACACTCGCTCTTTTAGAGATTGAGCACCTGAGAGATCGCATTCCCTACCATCTTTCCGGTGGCGAAAAGAAGCTAGTCGCCATTGCCAGTGTCCTCACCATGAATCCTAGTCTCTTGCTATTTGACGAGCCCTTTAACGGTCTCTCCCCCAAATACCAGAAGCTGATTGTCGCCTTGCTCCAAGAACTCAAAACAGCAGGAAAAACGATTGTGATTTCCTCCCACCATTTCGAGCAAATCGCTCCGATTGTGGAACGGGTTCTGCTCTTTTCTGAAGAGCACACCATTACAGGAAGCTACAATCGAGCTGATTGGGAAAATCATCCAGATATTCAACAATCGTTTTCAACATGTTAAAAAGCTTCGGTAGGGTTCTTCCTACCGAAGCTTTTTGATGAAAGAGATAAGGGTTAATGTCCTTTATGCTTGTCTCTTCGTTTTTGCTGTTTGCGTTCAAATTTCTCTTGTTCGAGCAATTGCTTTTGGACACTAGATTGATGTTTTGAAATCTTTTTCTTTTCCTCATACTGCAACTGCAATAGTTCTTTCGACTTGGAAGAAACTTTCTGATTTACTTGTTTCTTCACCATTCGCTGTAATCGTTTAGGATTCTTGATTTTTACATGTTGCTTAACTGTAGCTTCTGGACTAAAAGATAATTGAGTAAACTGAGTCTGTAAAATCTCTAGAATTTCATCATCTTTTGGCTCCTTACCAAATGTCACACGACAAACTTGATAAGTTTCTCGATACACTTGTTCGAACAAACCATGCCAAAATCCATCTTCAAAATAAACTGTCAATCCAATTGAAATTGTTTCCACGACAGCACCTCCTTAAATCTATCCCTAAGAATGGACAACCAAGGAGGAAGGTTACTGATAGGCTTGCCTACGTCTGGACTACCAACCAGAACTGTGTTTTTATCTTAGTTGGAACTATTATAGCATATAGCAATACAAAAAGTCCTCCAGAACTTAGCTCTGAAGGACTTTTAATTTTATTTCATAATAATATTTACAAGTTTGGTTGGCTCAAACAGTTTGGGAAACTGTTTGAGGTTGGAAATCAGCAAATAAATTGGTTATTTTACAACAATATTAACCAATTTATTTGGTACCGCAATTACTTTCACGATTTCTTTGCCATCAATCTCTGCTTTGACTTTGTCGTCAGCTAGAGCGACTTCTTGCAATTCTTCGCGAGAAAGGTCTTTTGCGACCATCAATTTCGCACGGACTTTTCCTTTAATTTGAACAACGATTTCGATTTCGTCTTCAACCAATTTGCTTTCGTCCCATGTTGGCCAAGCTACGTAAGAGATTGAATCGCCTGTTGCTGCGACTGTTTGCCAGAGTTCTTCTGCCAAGTGAGGGGCAAATGGGGCGATCAATTGGATGAAGCCTTTGGCGTAATCCACATAGAGTTTGTCTTCCTTGTTTGCCGCATTGACAAAGACCATGAGTTGAGCAATGGCTGTATTGAATTTCATCGACTCGATTTGCTCAGTGACAGCTTTAACGGTTTCGTTGTAAACCTTGTCAAGAGCGCCATTGTTTTCTGCAACGATTTCTTTACTTGTGATCAAACGGTAAACACGGTCAAGGAATTTACGGCTTCCTTCTAGACCTTCTTCAGACCAAGCGATAGAAGCATCGAGTGGCCCCATGAACATTTCATAGACACGAAGGGTATCGGCACCGTATTGTTCCACCACATCGTCTGGGTTGACCACGTTCTTGAGGGATTTCGACATCTTAGCTGGTGCTTGCTCCAATTCCTCTCCTGTTTCCATGTGGAAGAAGGAACCGTCACGTTTTTCAACCTTGTCAGTCGCTACAAGAGCACCACGGTGGTCACGGTAGCTAGTTCCCAAGATCATTCCTTGGTTAAAGAGTTTTTGGAATGGCTCTTTAGTCGGTACAACACCAAGGTCATAGAGGAATTTGTGCCAGAAGCGAGCGTAAAGCAAGTGAAGAACAGCGTGTTCTGCACCACCTACATAGATATCGACTGGCAGCCATTGTTTGAGGAGGTCCTCATCGGCCAATTTCTCAATGTTATGTGGATCGATATAACGGAGGTAGTACCAGCTTGAACCGGCCCATTGCGGCATGGTATTGGTCTCGCGACGACCTTTGACGCCATCTTCACGAGTCACTTCCAGCCAGTCTGTCAAGTTAGCTAGTGGGCTTTCACCAGTACCTGAAGGGCGGATGTCCTTGGTGACTGGCAAGACAAGTGGGAGTTCATTTTCTGGAACAGCTGTTGAAGTTCCATCTTCCCAATGAATGATTGGGATTGGTTCACCCCAGTAACGTTGACGGCTAAAGAGCCAGTCGCGGAGACGGTAGGTAACCTTTTCTTGACCGCAGCCTTTTTCTTCCAACCAAGCCACGATTTTAGCAATTGCTTCTTCTTTGTTGAGTCCGTTCAAGAAGTCTGAGTTGACGTGAAGGCCATCTTCTGTGTAAGCAGCTTCTGCTACATTTCCACCTTCCAACACTTCTACGATTGGAAGGCCAAACTGGTTAGCAAATTCCCAGTCACGTTGGTCGTGGGCTGGTACGGCCATAACGGCACCTGTACCGTAGCTAGCAAGAACGTAGTCCGCAATCCAGATTGGAATTTCTTTCCCATTGACAGGGTTGATGGCATAAGCACCCGTCCAAACCCCTGTTTTTTCCTTAGCAAGGTCAGTACGAGCCAAGTCTGATTTAAGGCTAGCTTGGTGTTTGTAATCAGCCACAGCCTCAGCTTGTTCAGGACTTGTGATAGCATCTACCAAGTCATGCTCAGGAGCCAAAACAGTGAAAGTCGCACCAAAAAGGGTGTCAGGGCGAGTGGTAAAGACGGTGAATTCCTTGTCAGTACCTTTCACCTTGAAAGTGACATTGGCACCAGTTGATTTTCCAATCCAGTTGCGTTGCATGTCCTTGATAGACTCTGGCCAATCAAGATCATCCAAGTCAGTCAGCAAACGCTCTGCATAGGCAGTAATTTTAAGCATCCATTGGCGCATCGGTTTGCGAACAACTGGATAGCCTCCACGCTCAGAAGTTCCATCTGGAAGGACTTCTTCGTTGGCGATGGCTGTTCCCAATTCTTCAACCCAGTTTACTGGCACTTCAGCTTCATAGGCCAAACCTTTTTCGTAAAGCTTAGTGAAGATCCATTGTGTCCATTTATAGTAGTTTGGGTCTGTAGTATTGACTTCACGGTCCCAGTCGTAAGAGAATCCAAGGGCATTAATTTGACGTTTGAAGTTGGCAATGTTTTCCGCCGTGAATTCCGCTGGGTCATTCCCTGTATCCATCGCATATTGCTCTGCAGGCAAACCAAAAGCATCCCAGCCCATTGGGTGAAGGACGTTGTAGCCTTGCGCACGTTTGAAACGGCTAAGGATATCTGTCGCCGTGTAGCCTTCTGGGTGTCCTACGTGTAGACCCGCTCCAGATGGGTAAGGGAACATGTCCAATGCATAAAACTTAGGTTTTGAAGCATCTGTTCCTGTCTTAAAAGTATGATGGTCAGCCCAGTATTTTTGCCACTTAGGCTCGATTTCTTTATGATCGTAAAAACTCATAGCGTCTCTCCAATTTTCGTGATGCTCCTATTATACCATTTTTAGGCGATTTTTAAAGGTTCAGACAAAGAAAAAGACAGGTCCCATACGGGACCTGTCCATCCTGTTTTCTCTAAGAAAAGTCTATTTCACATGCTTTTCAAGTTCTTCTTGCGCTTTTTTATTGGATTTTTCTTTTTCTTTCTTCCATTGTTCACGCGCTTTGTCGTAGTCTTTCGCCGCTACAACCTTGTCTTGAACTTCTAAATATTTATAGTTGAAAGATTGACCCTTGTGGCCTGTCCAAGCAAAGGCTGCAGAGTATGGTACAGTCTTACGGACGCCTGGAGAAGCCCCATCTGAATGGATCGGAATCAAGAGGGCACTATCGGTCAACCAAGCTTGAGCGGCAGCATATTTTTCATAACGCTTGTTGACATCTGTGGTTTCTTTTTGAGCATCCTCAATTAATTGATCGTATTCATCAAAACCAGCTGCTTTTGCGGCCGCATTATCCGTACCAGCATCGAATCCAAAGTAGGCATTGGCATTTTCGCCAGATTTACCACTGGTGATGTCGATGTAAGAAGATGGGTCCGTATAGTCTGGTCCCCAGCCCAAGTTATTGTTTAGATCCCAGTCTTGTTGGGAAGCATTTTCAGCAAAGTAGGTAACCCGTTGCAGGTCATCATCTGAGATCATTTTCAGATCAATAACAATATTTTCTGCTCCTAAAGTTGACTCGATCGACTGTTTGAAGGATTGGGCTTGTTTGATTCCTTCCGTATAAGTCGAAGAAGTTGGAAGGTCTAAATGAATTGGGAATTCAACTCCTTGAGCCTGCAAGTCTGCCTTAGCTTTGGCAAACTCTTCTTTGGCCTTGCTTGGATTGTAGAGGGTGTCTTTTCCATCTGCGACAGAGACACCTTTCCATTCATCCCCATAAGCTTCTAAGTCTTTTTCTACTGCATCCCCAAATTGTTGGCCATTGATTTGGACAAAGTTTGGTGGCGTAAAGGTATTACGGATCACCTTATTGGCAGCAGCTTCTCCGTTTGCTTGCGCTACGTATGCCTTTCGGTTGAAGGCAAACATAATGGCTTGACGGAAGTCCTTATTTAAGATTGCTTTCTTAGTAGAAGTCTTTTGAGCATCCGTGGTCTTGGCTGTAATTTCATAAGACTGACGGTCGATGTTGAAGGAAAGATTGTAGGTAGATGAACCTTGGTCGCTAAAGACGATATCATCTTTGTGCTTCTTCTCTACACTCTTATAGTTAGAGCCACTTGGGAAGACACGGGCAACCGTATAGTCGCCTTTGTCAAATCCACGAATCAAGGATTCTGAGTCTTGTCCATCATAATAGGTCAGTTTGACTTTACTGATCTTGACATTATCTGCATCCCAGTAAGTTGGGTTCTTTTCCAATGTCGCTGAGGATTTAGAAGTGATGGATTTGATCAAATAAGGACCGCAGTAAAGGATACTAGACGGAGTAGTTCCTTGACCATAGCCATCTCCTTTAGATTTCAGGAATTCTTCATTGACCGGCATCAGGATCCCCATCGTAGTCTTGGAATTCCAGAAGCTTTCTGGTTGGCTCAAGGTATATTGGACCGTATAATCGTCAATCGCTTTCACACCAACGGTTGAGAAATCAGATGTTTTCCCTGAAACATAGTCATCCAAGCCTTTGACAGATTTTTGGACCAAGTAAATCGCTTGTGATTTCTTATCTGCCGCGTGCTTGAGACCTGTCACAAAGTCTTGGGCCTTAACCTCTCCTCCATATTCTTCCCCTTCAGAAGTCATCCATTTGACCCCTTTGCGGAGTTTATAAGTATAGGTCAAGCCATCTTTGGAAACAGTCCAGTCTTTAGCAAGTGATGGGATTAAGTTCCCATACTTGTCTACTTCCAATAATCCATCTACCGCATTTCCTGTAAACTCGGAAGTCGATTTTTTATTGGAAATCGAATAGTCGAGCGTATCTGGATCCTGGGTATAGACATAGCTATACGTCTGTCCGCCGGAACTTCCAGATTTTCCACCTGAGCAAGCTACGAGGACACCAGCTGATAAAAGCAGAGCGCTGGTAGCTAAGAGTACCTTTCCTTTGTTCATATAATTCACCTCATTATAAAAATGTTATATTCAATTTAAATTATAGCACTTTCCAGGGAAATGTAAACGCTTTTACTGCGAAATTATTCTCTTTTTTCTTTTTCTAGAATTTTTTCCGTTTTAATCCCTAACCTGTATGATATAATGGAATTTATGAATAACGGGAGACATTTACACAAACGACTAAAATACAGCCTCTTGTCCCTCCTTGTAGGAGTCTTGACATTAGGCCCTATCTCTACTGCTTTTGCGGACGATATCTATCAGCAAGAAGATGTCATGAAAATCGCAGCCGATGCTGGACTGGTATTGGATGATTTTTACAAGCCTAAGGCCGACATCGTCATCGATGCTAATACTGGAGCCATCCTATACGGAGACAATATCGACACGGTCCGAGACTCAGGCAGCATGGCCAAGCTCATGAGTGCCTATGTGGTCTTTCGGGCTCTCAAAGAAGGTAAGATCAAATACGATACCGTGGTCACAGCAACAGAGGCTGATCAAGCTATTTCGGAAAACAATTTGTTAAGTAACTCACCTATTGTAGCTGGTGTGGACTATAAGGTATCTGAATTGATCAAGATGCTCTTTGTTCCCTCTTCCAGCGCAGCTGTGATCATGCTCGCAAACGCTGTTACGGACAATGATCCCGATAAGTTTTTGGACTTAATGAATCAGTACGCGCAAGAAATGGGGATGAGCCATACCAAATGGGGCAATCCAAATGGGGCAATGATTTCGGTGCTTCAAGGCTACTACAATCCGCAACGCTACGATGTCAATGCCAATAACGAAATCACAGCGCGAGACATGTCTATTCTGGCTTATCACATCGTAAACGACCTGCCAGAAATGTTGGAATACACCAAGCAAGCTCACACCACTATCATGGAAGGAACCCCTTACGAGCAAAGCTACGATAATTACAACACTTCCCTCGAAGGTGGAAAGTTCGCCCTCAAAGGAACAGATGGCCTTAAGACAGGATCCAGCCCAACTGCTGACTACAACTACACCGCGACAACCAAGCGGGGTAAACAACGGATTATCGAAGTCATTTTGGGGGTTGGAAACTACGATGTCGAGATCGCCGAAAGCTACCGCAATCAGATCGGAAATACCTTAGCAGAGAAAATGTTTGCGGATTACCAATACAAAAAAGTTCTCTCTGCAGGGGAACACACCATCGACGGGAAGACCATTCAGCTGAAGCAAGACTTTTATGCAACCGTTAAAAAAGGCACGAATCCAGCAATTAAACTGGAAAACAACCGCCTGGTCGTCCAAAACGGCTTGCAACAGGTATCTCCAAGTATTAAGGCAGGAATGGCCGTGAGCGATTCTAAAGCAACAAACTCTAGCAGTAAACAGAAGGGACTAGATGCCATGTGGCTCTTCTGCTTCTTGCCAGCCGGAATCTTATACCTGATCTTTAAACAAACCGATCCAAAAAGAAGAAAATAGAAACAGAACTCCCATTACCATAAGGTATGGGAGTTCTTGGTTTGTCGACAAAGCCGTCTTAGGCCAAACCTTGAACGTAGGCATCTACTGCTACGATGGCTTGGGCAATATCAGAAGCCTTCACTTCAAACGGCATTTGATGGATGGTTTCTCCTTCGATGGTGGCCTGTTGGCCAACCTTGAGAAGATCTTCATAACTTGCAGTTTCAAGATGCATTTCTTTCAGAGTGGTTGGCATACCGATTTGTTGATAGAAACGAATGTATTTATTCAATTCTTCCTTAGGACGGTTTTCTAAGAACAATTGAACTAGCGTTCCGTAGGCTACTTTTTCACCGTGAGTTAAATGGTGGATGTCCCCAGTAAGGGCTGTAAAGCCATTATGGATGGCATGGGCAGCAGCTAATCCCCCACTTTCAAATCCAATACCACTGAGAAGGGTATTGGCTTCAATGATGTTTTCAAGAGCAGGAGTTACGACTTTGGCTTCACAAGCAGCCATGGCTTGGAGACCATCAGCAAATAAGGTTTCTTCACAACGTTGTGCAATGGCGACACCCGCTAAGGTTTGTCGTTGACCCAACATGGTTTTTCCATTCGCTTGCATCACTGCACGCGCTTCTACCCAAGTTGCTAGGCCATCTGCGATACCAGAGGCGAGCAAGCGTTTTGGTGCTTGAGAGATTACTTTGCTATCCACCAAGACCAATTCTGGGTTCTTAGAATAGAAGATATAGCGCTCAAAGGCACCCTCATCCGTATAGATAACCGACAAGGCGGAAACGGGAGCATCTGTAGAGGCGATGGTCGGAGCAATCACAACTGGTGATTTTAGAAGATCAGCAATAGCTTTTGCACTATCGATGGTTTTTCCTCCACCAAGTCCAATGACCAAATTACAGCCATTTTCTTCTGCCAGACTAACCACACGATTGATTTCGTTGTCAGAAGCTTCTCCATTAAAGAAGACTGGCAAAACCGTGAGCCCATTTTGACCAAGGTATTCTTCAAAACGCTTCCCTACGATATCATAGACCACTGAATCACATAGCAAAACAGGGTGATTCCCTAATTCTGAAATAGATTGCGCATTTTCAAATAAGGCATTCTCACCTTGAATGTAACGTGACGGACTTGCAAAATTTCTCATAGTCTGCTCCTTTAAAATTTATTTAGTTCACACTCATAGTAGCATTTATTTCTATGAAATTCAAAGAATTATACAAGGCTCTAATCAATTAAATTTATCTATTCACGCAGTCATTGGAAGCGCTTCGTTTTTATTTGATGAATCTTATTATCAAAAATCCCCAAAGCTAGTTTCAGTAGGTTGAAACTTGACTTTGGGGATTTTTATTTTTTTACAAGCATTGAGAAAATCAATCAATGGCTTAACTGAAGTCGAGACTACTTCCTTTGATCAACAAAACTAGTATCGCGAAATTGAACTCGCCCTAAAAGCGTCGAGAAAAAGAGAGATTGACTGGTGGGCCTGGCCCACATGGTCAATCTCCTATTTTCTTCTCGCTTTTTTTACGGGCTTAGTATCTTAATTTACCAAATAATTACACGATCCTCTGGTGCGCGCCACATGCCATCTCCTTCTTTGACATCAAAGGTTTCAAAGAATTCGTCAAAGTTTGGTAATTGGACATTGGTGCGGAGTTTTCCTGGTGCGTGGACATCGACACTTGCGAGGAGTTGCATGTACTCTGTCCGAGCTTTCATGCGCCAGATGCGAGCAAAGTTGGTGAAGAATTCTTCTGCTGAGAAATCTTCCTCTTTCTTAGCGGCTTCAAGGGCTGCAGCGATACCACCGAGGTCTGCTACGTTTTCAGAAACGGTCAATTTCCCGTTGATCTTGGCACCGTAAGAGTCTTGTCCTTCAAACTGATCGATGACTTTTTGAGTCCGAGCGGTAAAGGCTTCGTAATCTTCTGGCTTCCACCAGTCTTTCAAGCTACCATTCTCATCAAAGGAAGCACCATTGGTGTCAAAGGCGTGGGAGATTTCATGGGCAATGACTGCACCGATTCCACCGTAGTTGGCTGATGATGATTGGTGAAGGTCATAGAAAGGTGCTTGTAAAATCGCTGCTGGGAAGACGATTTGGTTTTGTTGCGGATCATAGTAGGCATTGACCAGGTGGGCTGGCATGTGCCATTCGCTTCGATCAACCGGTTGGTTCCACTTGCTCCAAGTATGGGCAATGGAAATTTCGTAAAGAGCTTGAGCATTTTCAACCAAGGTCTTGCTTTCGTCGATGATCTTCTTGGCGTATGTTTCAGGTAATTTTTCAGGGTAGCCGATATGTGGTGTGATGACATTGAGCTTGACAATGGCTTTTTCACGAGTTTCAGGAGCGAGCCAGTCTGCTTTTTCTAAGCGATCCTTGTAGACTTCAATCATGGTCGCTACTTTATGCTCTACGTCTGCTTTCGCCTCTGGTGAGAATTTTTCTCCCGCATACCAGAGTCCAAGCGCTTGGCTATATGGTACTTCTGCTAATGACAAGGCCGCCTTTTCTTTTGGACGAGGTTCTGGAATACCTGCAATCGTACGACTATATTCACCAGCCAAGACACGGATTTCTTCGGTCAAGAATAAAGTCCAATCTACGGCTGCACCGAGTTTCAATCTTGCATGAATAGTTTCCCAGTTGGCTGCTGAATAGAATGTTGGTGCGAATTCCTTCCAGAAACGCTCTTCTGGAACGATGATTTTATCCGGAGTTTGTCCGATCACTTCTGTAAAGAAAGTATCGAGTGGCAATTCTGGAACCAAGGCCTTGAAATCTGCCCACTCATAAGGATGGTAGAGTTTGTTGTACTCGGATCTTTCTTCATTTGACAAGATATATTTGGCCAATTCTGCATCCGACGCAATGACCTTATCCAGGATATCTTTGATTTCTGCCTCTGAGAATTCAAATTTAGGTAAAAGTTTTTCCATCATTTGGCGCCAGATAGCCAGTAATTCTGGGCCTTTTTCGTTACCTTCTTCATAGTAGGTCGTATCTGGCAAGATATGAGCCGGCGCTTCTCCCCACAAGACATTCATTTGGGCATTCATATAGTCTGGTGACACCATAAATGGCATGAGATTTGGTTTGCCAGCTAGTTCATAGGTCCCCAACTTGCTGGTATAGTCTTCAAAAGAAGACAGAGCCTTAATTTCATTGATCAAGGGCATGGCTGGTGCTACACCAGCTGCTTCCCGTGCATCAAAATCTGCCACCATTTTATGGTATTTGACAAAGTTTTGCAGAATGCTGTCTTCAGGCAGCTCTTCTCCCCGTTGCCATTTCCCAGTGATATCCAACATCAAGTTTTCGATGTCTCGATCTAAGTCCATAAAACCACCAGTTGACGGTTTGTCATCAGGAATCACAGCTGTCTCAGCCCATTCCCCATTGACGTAATCATAAAAATCATCTTGTAAACGTACCATGATCTTCTCGCTTTCATTCTTTTCTAATAACCTTATCAAAAATAGGAACTTTTTTCAATGATTACAAGAGATTTAAGCTAAATTATTTTAAAAATTAACTTGACTTAATTTTTTTATTTATGTATATTAATAGTAAAGGAGCAAAATCATGATTCAAATTGAACATCTAAGTGTTGCTTACCAGCAAACACTGGCCTTGGAGGATCTTTCCCTCACCATCCAGGGTCCAACCATCCTAGGCATTCTTGGACCCAACGGAGCTGGAAAATCAACCCTGATCAAGGCCATGCTAGGACTTCTCCCTCATGCGGGAAAGGTCCTGCTCGATCAAAAAGATCTCGGCCAAGCTCTTCAACGAGTGGCCTACGTCGAACAGAAATCCGCTATTGATTTCCACTTCCCCATCACGGTGCGGGAGTGTGTCTCACTGGGTCTCTATCCCCATCTTTCTATCTTCAAGAGAAAAAGCAAAGAAGATCTCCAAAAGGTGGAAAATGCCATGAAGCTTGTCAATCTTCTTGATCTAGCAGATCGCCAGATTGGTCAGCTTTCAGGAGGGCAATTCCAACGGGTCCTAATCGCCCGCTGCTTGGTCCAAGAAGCAGAGGTCATCTTTTTGGATGAGCCCTTTGCAGGGATTGACTCCGTTAGCGAAGACATCATCATGCAGACTCTAAAAACCTTGAAAAAAGAAGGCAAGACCATTCTGATCGTCCATCACGATCTCAGCAAGGTCCCTGCTTACTTCGACCAGGTCCTCCTTCTCCATCGTAAGCTGATTGCTTTTGGAAAAACAGAGGAAACCTTTACCAAGGAGAATCTGCATGCAGCCTACGGGCATGAACTCTTTATAGGAGGTGGAGTCGGATGATTACAGAATTTATCGATGGATTACAGCAATTCCACTTCTTACAGAATGCCCTGATCACAGCCATTGCCATTGGTATTGTCGCTGGAGCTGTCGGATGCTTCATTATTTTGCGAGGCATGTCTCTCATGGGAGATGCTATCTCGCACGCAGTCCTTCCAGGGGTGGCCCTGTCCTTTATCCTTGGCATCAATTTCTTTATTGGCGCCATTGTCTTTGGGCTTTTAGCTTCCATCCTTATCACCTATATCAAGAGCAACTCCATCATCAAGAGCGACACTGCTATTGGGATTACCTTCTCTTCTTTCCTCGCCTTAGGAGTCATTCTGATTGGAGTCGCAAAAAGTTCCACCGACCTCTTCCACATTCTCTTTGGGAATATCCTGGCCGTGCAAGACCAAGATATGTGGATGACCATCGGTGTTGGGGTGGCGGTCTTGCTGGTAATTGTCCTGCTCTTTCGTCCCCTACTGCTCACTTCTTTTGATCCCGTTCTGGCTCAATCCATGGGCGTTCGGGTCAAGATCTATCACTACCTCCTCATGGTGCTCTTGACTTTGGTTTCTGTCACTGCTATGCAAAGTGTCGGGACCATTCTGATCGTCGCCATGCTCATCACACCTGCTGCGACAGCCTATCTCTATGCCAATAGCCTCTGGTCCATGATGCTCTTGTCCTCTAGCCTAGGCGCTCTTGCATCCGTTCTGGGACTCTTTATTGGCTATAGTTTGAACATCGCCGTTGGGTCTTGTATTGTCCTCACTTCTGCCGTCTTCTTTCTCATCAGCTTTTTTATCGCTCCTAAGCAGAGAAAGAACAAGCACGCTCTTTCGTCTCATTAAAGGAGAAACACATGAAAAAAATCGCTTCTGTCCTCGCACTCTTTGTAGCACTCTTATTCGGTCTTCTAGCCTGTAGCAAGGGTTCTTCTTCTGGAGCTTCTGGTAAATTGAAAGTGGTCACCACCAATTCGATCCTTGCAGATATGACCAAAAACATTGCTGGGGATAAGATCGAGCTCCACAGTATCGTTCCCGTCGGCAAAGATCCCCACGAATACGAACCGCTGCCAGAAGATGTCAAAAAAACTTCACAAGCAGACCTGATCTTCTATAATGGGATCAACCTCGAAACCGGTGGCAATGCTTGGTTCACTAAATTGGTCAAAAATGCCAATAAAGTAGAAAACAAGGATTATTTCGCAGTGAGCGAGGGAGTCGATGTCATCTACCTAGAAGGCCAAAACCAAGCTGGAAAAGAAGACCCTCACGCTTGGCTCAATCTCGAAAACGGGATCCTCTACGCTAAAAACATTGCCAAACAATTAATCGCCAAAGATCCAAAAAATAAGGACTTCTACGAAAAGAATCTAGCTGCTTATACTGAAAAACTCAGTAAGCTGGACCAAGAAGCCAAACAAAAATTCAACAATATCCCAGAGGAGAAGAAGATGATCGTGACCAGCGAAGGCTGCTTCAAGTACTTCTCCAAAGCCTATGGGGTCCCATCTGCCTATATCTGGGAAATCAATACGGAAGAAGAAGGCACACCTGACCAAATCAAAACGCTGGTAGAAAAGCTCCGTCAAACCAAGGTGCCGGCCCTCTTTGTTGAATCCAGTGTCGATGAACGTCCTATGAAAACTGTGTCTAAAGATACCGACATCCCAATCTATGCAAAAATCTTCACTGATTCCATTGCCAAAGAAGGAGAAAAGGGCGATAGCTACTACAGCATGATGAAATGGAACTTAGACAAGATCGCAGAAGGATTGAGTCAGTAGCCCCTTCAGATTTCTAAACAAATCAGTGGCCCTTCCCCCTTCATTGATGTACAATGAAAAGAAAAAAGGAGTCTTTGCTATGACAACATTTTTAGGAAACCCTGTTACCTTTACCGGATCTCAACTGCAAGTAGGGGAAATGGCTCATGATTTTTCATTGATCACTCCAGCTCTGGAGAAGAAATCTTTAGCTGATTTTGCTGGCAAGAAAAAAGTCCTCAGCATCATCCCATCCATCGACACAGGGATCTGTTCGATGCAAACACGTCACTTCAACAAGACCTTATCGGACTTGGAAGACACTGTCGTCTTGACGGTCTCTGTCGACCTTCCTTTTGCTCAAGGTAAATGGTGCGCTGCTGAAGGACTCGACAATGCTATCATGCTCTCAGACTACTACGACCATTCCTTCGGGAAGGCTTATGGCCTCTTGATCAATGAATGGCACTTGCTTGCGCGCGCTGTCTTGGTCTTAGATGCAGACAACAAAGTGACTTACGTTGAGTACCTAGACAACATCAACAGCGAACCCAATTATGACGCTGCAATCGAAGCTGTCAAAGCACTTGGATAAACATAAAAAGAGGTCTGCGACCTCTTTTCTGTATCTACAAAATCTGTTCAGAGACTTTCCTTAGGTGTGTTTCTAAGAAGCCTTTGTCTTCAATCCAAAAGAGGACTACTATAAAATCCGATGGAGTCCATTCTGTAAGAGAACGCGCCAGCGTAAGCGAGGGATGCCTCTGAGGAAACGCCGCACGCGCTGTGCCACTTGTTGCTTGTAGCTCTTGCCTCCTTGTGCAAAGCCCCCTTTTCGACTCCAGTAGCCTTCGACACTGCGATCATTTTTAGGGGCTAGATAGCGAACACCTTGACGATAAAGGACCTGCTTCCGAAAGGCTGGGTCCCAAGCTTTGACGGGGTCAATATCTAAGTCCTTATGGGTCCGTCCCCTAGCCAGCCCGTAGTTAAAACTAGCCCCATTGACAATGCCATTTTCAGAAACTTCTACTGGATCGACTTCATTGAGAAAACGCCCGGCTTGATCGAGAATATACTCCGTATGAAAATTTAATAAGACCTTGAAATTGACTTGTTGGGAGGCCCCTGATGGATAATGAAGGTGACCATCTGGCCCTAGGGAGACCTTGTTGTGAAGACGGGCAGCCGCATAAGCATCCACCGTGACCGCTCTAGCCTTTTGTAGGTAAGCTTGTAAGGCCTCCTCGTCAGTCTGTCCAGCTCTGGCCTCATGCGTCCGAATCCATTGGGCTTGGTAACTTGAAAGTAGGTAGCGCAACTGGTGAACCTGGCGTTTCAAGAGCTGATCTCCCGACTGATCTGCCAAGGGATCCTTTTCAAAGGCAACCTGCACGACGCGTGAAAAAGCCTTCCAAAAGTCGGAACCTGGCGGACAATCTGGAGCCATCCTACTCAGAAGAAAGGCTGTTTCCTCGCAAGTTCCAGACAGGTCACTTGGCATAAGAAGAATTTTCATGACTCCCCTCAGCAAGTCTTGGGCAGCCGTTTCCGTTAGATCTTTGATCTCTTGAAACCACATATTTTGAAACAGAGGACTGGCAAAGAAAAAGACAGACTGGTATTGTTCTTGGTAGGCTTGTGGATCTTTCAATCCCTGCAAGTGCTTCTCTAGATAGGCTAAACTACTCTCTCTCCAGCCTAATCTCACTAATTCCCGTCTGTTCATAGTGCCGTCCTTTCTATGCTTCTATACTACCATCTTTTGGAGCTTGAGACAATTCTCATTACTCCACTAGCGTTTTTGAGGAGATTTTTGATATACTAGAAGTGAGCGAAGAAAAGAGGAAAGCATGACACCAAACAAAGAAGATTACCTCAAGTGCATTTATGAAATTGGCACAGAAGTAGAAAAAATTAGCAACAAGGAAATCGCGAGTCGCATGCAGGTCTCTCCACCCGCTGTGACCGAGATGATTAAGCGCATGATCTCAGAGGGTCTCTTGGTGAAGGACAAGTCTCGTGGGTATTTGCTAACGGATCTAGGATCGCAGTTGGTCTCTGATCTCTACCGCAAGCACCGCTTGATCGAAGTATTTCTTCTGGAAAAACTTGACTATACAACTGAAGAAGTCCATGAAGAGGCAGAAGTTCTCGAGCATACCGTTTCTGAACATTTCATTGACCAGCTGGATCACATGCTTGGAACTCCTAAGACCTGCCCTCACGGTGGGACAATTCCAAAGAAAGGCGAAAGGCTTGTCGAAGCCTACCAAGACCGTCTCAGCGAAGCGACCCAACCTGGTCTGTATATTCTGCAAAGGGTCCATGACACCTATGAATTGCTAAAATTCTTAGACCAGATCCATCTCCAGATTGGGGATACTATCGCGTTTCAACGATATGATGACTACACAGGCCTCTATCACTTCGTTATCCATGGACAAGAAATTTCTATCAACCAAGTGATCGCCCAACAACTCTATATCGAAAAACATGCAGTCTAAACCGACTGCATGTTTTCTTACTTATGGATTTTTTGTATCTAACAAAATCGTCACTGGACCATCATTGATCAATTCAATCGCCATATCGGCCCCAAAGATCCCTCGTTTGACAGGGACTTCTTTTTCTAATTGGTCATTAAAGGCATCATATAACTGACTGGCCATATCTGGCTTGGCAGCTCCTGTAAAAGCAGGACGGTTGCCTTTTTTGGTATCCGCAAAGAGGGTAAATTGAGAGATCGATAAGATTTCCCCTTGGATATCTTTGACCGAAAGATTCATCTTATCTTCCTCATCTGAGAAAATACGCATCTGCGATACCTTGCGAACCGCATAATCCAAATCCTTCTGGTCATCCTCAGGCCCCACTCCCACTAGAAGCAACAAGCCTTGCTGAATCGCATTGTAGACTTGACCATCAATGGAAACTGAGGCACTCTTAACCCGTTGAATCACTAATTTCATTTGATTATCCTATTTTATAAATCTATTTGGCATTCACTACTAACCTTCAAAGAACATCAACTTCAGACAAGGCAGTGAGATGCAGGCAGACTAGCTGAAAAGCAACGGCTGTTCAGTCGCTTTTAGAGCAAGGCAACGAGACGAGCTAACGAAGCCATAAAAGATAACTGAGCAGCCGACTAGCCGTTGGTACGCTTAACAGAGTATACCTCCGGCACACTCTTAATCTTATCCACAACCGTTGTCAACATCGATAGGTTCGGAATCCCAAAGGAAATGTGGATATTGGCAAATTTCATGTCTTTGGTTGGTTGGGCATTGACAGTTGAGATCATCTTAGCTGTATTGGAGAGGACTTGGAGTACATCGTTAAGAAGTCCGGCACGGTTGAGTCCATAAATATCGATATGGGCGATGTAGTCTTTAGTCGTGTTGTTATCTTCCCATTCTACATCAATCAAGCGTTGCTCGTAGTTGTCTTGAGCGCGAAGATTCATGCAGTCTCGGCGGTGAATCGCGACACCACGCCCTTTGGTGATGTAGCCGACAATTTCATCGCCTGGAACTGGATTACAGCACTTAGCAATCCGAATCAAGAGGCCAGAAGCTCCTTGGATAACCACGCCGCCTTCATGACGGACCTTCAAGGTATCTTTTTTATTTTCAACCTTGACCTCGCCACCTTTGACCAGCTCTTCTGCTTCTGCGCGTGCCTTAGCCCGCTCTTCTTCTCGGCGTTCATCCTCCGTCAAGCGGTTAAAGATGGTAATAGCCCCAATCTCTCCAAAACCAATCGCCGCAAACAAGGCTTCTTCTGTCTTATAGCTTGATTTTTGTAGCACTTTGTCCATGTGCTTTTTATCCATGAACTTATTGGCTACCAAGTCATGCTCGTGGAATTGGGCCATCAAGAGGTCACGGCCACGGTTAATAGACAATTCCTTGTCTTGATTTTTAAAGAATTGACGGATCTTGTTGCGCGCCTTGCTAGTTTTAACAAGGGTCAACCAGTCACGACTCGGACCAAAGGAATTGGCATTGGTGATAATCTCCACCTGATCTCCCGTCCGAAGTTTGGTATTGAGGGGCACCATCCGGCCGTTGACCTTGGCACCAATCGCTTTTTCCCCAACCTTGGTGTGGATCTCATAGGCAAAATCGATCGGTCCGGAATCTTTGGGAAGCGAGCGCACGGTTCCGTCTGGAGTGAAGACGTAAATCTCTTCTGCCAGGATGTCTTCTTTTACATTTTCTACGAATTCCTTGGCATCGCCTGACTGGTCTTGGAGCTCCATCATCTCCTTGATCCAGTTCATCCCAATAGCAGATTCCTTACTGTTGACTTGACCTTTGATCCCTTTTTTATAGGCCCAGTGAGCCGCAACCCCGTACTCAGCGACTTCATGCATTTCCTTGGTTCGGATCTGGAATTCAATCGGTCCTTTAGGGCCATATACAGTCGTATGGATAGACTGATAGCCATTGGCCTTCCGGTTGGCAATATAGTCCTTAAAACGCCCCGGCATCGGCTTCCAGAGCTCATGGATGTAGCCTAGCATAGCATAAACATCACTTGGAGTATCCAGGATGCAGCGGATGGCAATCAAGTCATAGATTTCATCAAAGCGTTTCTTCTTATCCTGCATTTTGCGATAGATCGAATAGATATGCTTTGGTCGACCATAAATTTTCCCATGCAGATGGCGTTCCCCAGCATAGGTCTCAATCTTGTGGACAACCTCTTCGACCAACTCTTCTCGCTCGCGACGTTTTTCCTTCATCATATGCGAAATCTTGTAGAATTCGACTTCATTCAGATAACGGAAGGACAAATCCTCAAGTTCCCATTTGACGCTGGAAATCCCGAGACGGTGGGCTAGTGGTGCATAGATCTCCATGGTCTCACGCGAAATGCGCTCTTGCTTATCCTTGCGCAAATGCTTGAGGGTACGCATATTATGCAAGCGGTCTGCCAATTTGACCAAAATAACACGGATATCTTGAGACATAGCCATGAGCATCTTGCGATGGTTTTCCGCCAACTGCTCTTCATGGGACTTGTACTTGACCTTCCCGAGCTTGGTCACCCCATCGACAATCACGCGCACATCATGACCAAATTCGCGCTCTAAATCATCTAAAGTCGCATCCGTATCTTCCACGACATCATGCAAAAAGCCACAGGCGACCGTCACAGCATCCAGTTTCAGCTTGGCAAGGATTCCTGCCACTTGAATCGGGTGAATGATATAAGGCTCGCCAGACTGACGGAATTGCCCATTATGGCAATCAACCGCATAGACCAAAGCCTTTTGCACAAAAGCAACATCTTCAGGTGATAAATATTTTTTTGTAAGGGCAACGACTTGGTCCCCTGTTAAATTCTCTTCTTTCGGCATGTATTTTCTCCAGTTTCTTGGATACTATTTTAACACTTTTAGAAGCAGATGGGAACCAATGAAGCTACTTTAATATACGGATACTACTTTGTCTTACAAAACTCTTGCAAAGCGTTTAACTCCAATTTTTTTCTTCCAACCCCTTCTTTAACAGAGTTTGAAAATTTTCCAGCCAAATCCGAATCAATAGTTCCAATAACCTGATCTAGAGAACTTTCAAGTTCTGTTAAACTAGATGAAATTCTTTTTTTAATGCTTTTTTGGTCAACAGTTGCCTTTGTTAAGGCTATTTTCCCCATAAATTTAACACTAAGAAGAGCTGCCATGAAACGCTTATCTTCGTATGTTAAATCATTTGTAAGATCAATTTTCGACATACATATCCTTTCGTAATTTTGCAATCTCATTCGCATATTTTTCAGAGGCTACCTGTAATTCTTTTTGTTTTAGCTGATGCGCTTCCTCAATATGAGCTAGTTTGTGATAGTACTCTGCATTCAATTCTTCATAAACATCTGATAATTCCCGATAATAATCCGATAAAATTTCCGTATTACCCATCGTCTTAGAGAAATGTCCGACTTCCTCTTCCATCATTTCAATATTTTGTTTTGTAAAACAGTACTGGTCATGGATATGATTCATTCTTTTTTCTAGTTCTTTCATTTCCAATTTTAATTCTTCTTCAGTACCATTCCATTTTTCTTCTACTTCTCTAATCGCATTAATGTATTCAATATCTTTGTTACCCATTCTTTACCATTGCAATTGAAGTTGGCTTGCTAGAGCAACATCCGTGCCTATTACAGTTGCAATTCCTTTCGCTATGTCTGTTGATAGACTAAAAATACTTTCTTTTATTTTTAGAGTATCTTTTTTAATTTTTTCTAATTCTGTGATGCGATTCGTCTCAATCGTTTCTTTTGTTGCACCAATTTGAGCAAGTGCGCTTATGATATCACTTTCTGTACAACGGGTCCCTAATACAGTTGAACGGCAAGAAATTAATAACGTCTCCCAGGTTCCTTTTATATCCGCAATTCGGAAATCACAGACAGCTAAAATATAATCAGAGGCAATGAGAGTAAACTCCTTCAGCGACTCCACTATTCCCATTGCCTGAGTCGTATCCATGAAAATAAGGTCACTTCCAGAAAGTCCACTCTTTTTCCAAGACTCCAATGCTTGTTTCTTTAACTGCAGTTGTTCTTTTGTCTGCTTTATTCGAGCTAACCGATAGTCATCTAAACTCTCTTCTTTGACGTTCAAGTAGCCAGCCTTGTAGTCGTAGCCACCCCACATATGTTGTTTTCCTAAATTGCCTGCATCCTTACTGTCAATCCGAACAAGTGTTCCAACAACTCCTTCATTCCCCTCTTCAGAATGTTCCCATGTGACCAAGTCACGCTTGTCTATAAAATTAAAAATTTTATATTTAATCTTATCGACCTGTTTCTTTTCTGCATCACTTAACTGTGGATAAAGGTTGGGTGCTTCATATATATAAGCCCCATCAATTCTATCTAAATATTTATCCTCCAAAGAACCCAGTGAAGATTGGATATTTAACCCCCCTAAAGAATGAGCATAAAATTTGAAACGCGCATTCGGATATCTATCCATTGCTGCTTTTACTTCTTTCGAAGCCGCATCAAGCTGGGAGGTTTTCCCAGTTTTGATTCCAAGTCTCTTGGCCATTGATATTTGTAATGCAGTCGGGGCATCGGTGAGCACCCAATCATCTACGGCTCCCATGAAATTTTTATCAAATTTAGCTTCCGATCCCTCAAACAAAATTGTTACTTCATGCACATCTTCTGGTCTGCTTTCATGAGTGATTTTTTTATCTGTCACAATATATCCATTTAAACCAGATAGAGCTCCTTGAAACCGTGCTTTCAAGTCTTCGAGAGAGGAAACCATATCCTCTTCTGGTGCCTGTCCAAAAACTTCAGAAACATAGCCTATTGTTTTTTTCTTATTATCTGTATCAATTTTTACTTTATTTCCAACTTTGTATTTCGTATATTCCTGCCATGCAATATCATTCTTTTGTTCATCATTAAATACCATTTTTAATCTCCTATTAGATTCTGTAGTTCTGTAGACTCAGACATCCCTACAGATCTAATCGGGCCATCTTCACTACTCTTCCTCAATCCCATACTTCCAGTTATCTCTTTATTTCCATTTATAGTCACTTCAAACATTATCCCCCCCATTGGATTGTGTTCGATCGTCTTGTCATCAATTTCATACGATTTGATCTTGCCTTTTGGTGTCAAGGCATCTGGATCTGTTGCCTTTAGTTCTTCTTCTATCAATTTTTCCACTTCTTTACTATGGACAATCTGAACCATTTCATGTTGAAAATCAAGATGGTTCTTTACAAGTAGACCTCCCCATACCAAGACTCCTAATAGTAGTACTCCAAATATATAACGACCGATTTTTCTTTTTGGTTTCATCTTCATCCTCCATAAAGTGTTAGTAGTATCACTTTACACTATTTAGTTTTCAAATTTATTACTCTTACTTTAATAATTCGTAAAAATTTTCAAAAAAAGACCCTTTTAAAAAATTTTTTCTAAATATACAAAGCGCTCAAAGAAAATATATTTCATATTCGAATAGAATATGCTTTTCTTTTATTTTGATTATCATTTCTTTTCTACCAGATCTTGAAACTCAATAGATTTACGCACTCCCACTTGTTCGATTGGTGCATCCTTACTATCTTTTCGTAATCCAAAATTTTCGGTTATTTCTTTGTCTCCATTAATGATGATACGAAACATAATCCCTCCCATTGGATTGCGTTCAATCGTTTCATCATCAATTTCATACGATTGGATCTTACCTTTTGGTGTTAAGGCATTTGGATCCAATTCCTTCAGTTCTTCTTCTATTATTTTTTCTACTTCCTTACTATGAACAATCTGAACCATTTCATTTTGAAAATCAAGATGGTTTTTTACAAGTAAACCTACCCATATCAAAATTCCTAATAGCAACACTCCAAATATATAACGACAATTTTTTCTTTTTGGTTTCATCTTCATCCTCATAAATTCCTAGTCGTATCGCTTTACATTATTTAGTTTTCAATTTTATTACTCTTACTTTATTAATTTGGAAGAAAATTTGGAAAAAAGCTAAATAAACAACCCGATTGCTTCCATTTATGATTGATTTCCCCGCAAATATCAAGCTTACTCTTCCATAAGTTCTTGAAGACCTACAGAGGTATCCATCCCTACAGACTCAATAGGGCCATCTTCACTACGTTTCCATAATCCCATACTACCTGTTATTTTTTTATCTCCATTAATTATTACCTCAAACATAATTCCTCCCATAGGATTGTGTTCGATCGTTTCGTCATCAATTTCATACGATTGAATTTTTCCTTTTTCTGTAAACGCATCCGGGTCTTTCTGTTTCAAATCATATACAATTAACTCTTTCACTTCCTTACTATGTACAATTCGGACCATTTCTTGTTGGAATTCTAGATGATCCTTTACTTTTGATCCTACCCAGATCAAGATCCCAACAACTATCGCAGAAAATACCAAACGTCGTCTATTCTTTATTTTATTCATATGCACCTCTCCTCACTACTATAATTCGTAAAAATTTTTGAAAATAGAAGATTTTTGTAAAAAATAACGAAGCGATTTATTCACTTCGTTAGTTTATTAATTCTGTAACAACACTCACGGCGCTGAGAGCATAGAGTGGGGCTGTTTCTGCTCGTAGGATGCGAGGCCCAAGCCCTGCTAACACTGCTCCTTTAGCTGTAAAACTTTCAATTTCTGCAGGGGAGAGTCCGCCCTCTGGTCCAAAGATAAAGAGCAGTTTACTTCCAGCTTCTAATCCGGTCAGCGACTGAATCAGAGCGGCTGCCTCTCCTTCTTTGGCCGACTCTTCATAGGCCACCACGATCCGGTCAAACTGGTCTAACTGAGCCAGAAAGTCTGCCTTTTTCTCAAAAAGGGTAATGCTTGGAACCAAATTCCGCTTGCTTTGCTCGGCTGCTCCAAGGGCGATTTTTTCTAATTTTTCGACCTTTTTCCCCAATTTCTTGCCATCCCATTTGGCAACGGACCAGTCTGCAGGAAAGGCCCAGATTTGGCTAGCACCGAGTTCCGTTACTTTTTGAGTGATGAACTCAAGCTTGTCTCCCTTGGGAAAGCCTGATGCAATGGTCACTTGGACTGGCAGTTCCACATTATCAGCTAATTCTTCGATTAGCTCCAATTGACGGGCTTCCACATTGACCACGCGCGCCAAGCGCTTGATCCCATCATCAAAGACTAGAGTAACTTCGTCCTCTTCTTTTAAGCGCATGACCTGAAACATGTGCTTGCTGGTTTCCTTGTCCTCTATGGTGACAGGTGAGCTAGCCAAGCCTTTTACAAAATACTGCTGCATGCTAGCCTCCAATCACACCGGAGACATCCTTGGTCTTCTTGAAGACGCAGGCATTCCATTCCCCTTGGATCATGTGGGTTTCAAGGAAAAATCCAGCCGACTCAGCCGACTCACGCACCATGTCCCACTTGTCCTTGATAATACCACTCATGATCAGGTAACCTTCATCCTTGACCAAACGATAAGCATCCTCTGTCAGATGGATCAGGATATCCGCCAAGATATTGGCCACGATGACATCTGCCTCAATCTCCACGCCTTTAAGCAAATCGCCTGGGGCTACATGAATGTTTTCCATACCCGGATTGAGCTCAATATTTTCCTGAGCGACGCGAACCGCTACGTCATCCAAGTCATAGGCAAAGATTTCCTTAGCGCCAAGAAGCGAGCTGGCAATAGAAAGAACACCGGAACCTGTCCCCACATCCAGCACTGTCTCCCCACCACGAAGGACCTGCTCTAAGGCAAAGAGGCTCATCTTGGTTGTCGGGTGGGTTCCTGTTCCAAAGGCCATACCAGGATCCAGCTTGATAATCTTTTCTCCCGCCGTTGCCTCATAGTCTGTCCATGACGGCACGATGGTCAAGTCATGAGTGATACGAGCTGGTTCATAGTATTTCTTCCAGTTGTCTGCCCAGTCTTCCTCAGCCAAGGCAGTCGTCCCCATCTTGACCTCTCCTAGATCCATAAAATCTATCAATTCTGCTAAGCGAGCCTGCAAGTCCGCTTCAACCGCTGCTACATCAACCGTTTCCGGGTAGTAGGCCGTCACCACGATCTCTTCTTGTTGCTCGACATCAGGAAAGATCTCACCAAAGCGGTCCACATTGCCCACATAGTCCATGCTGTCTTCGATTGCGACCCCTTGGGCACCCAGCTCAATCAAGAGATTAGAAACCAACTCCTCTCCCTCACGCTTTACTGTAACCTTTAACTCTTGCCATGTCTCCATCTGATTCTCCTTACTATCCATTATATTCCTTGAGCACATCTGCATAATATTTTTTCATCGCCTTGCGAAGTTGTCTCTTGTATCGACCAATCTTATGGTAATAGACTGAAAGATATGTCGGTATAAATAAAACAACAAACAACACTAAAAAACCCAAGACCAGAACAACATCACCTAGTCTCCTAAAATTTCCCCCAGCAACCATGATTGGAAAGAAGAAAATCATAAAAATAACGATTGATTTTGCTATTAGAAATCCTTCTTCTTTCCGATCTTTCATCCTTAAAAAATCTTCATAGATAGCTTTGGCTTCTTCTCTGCTGTATTGCCCATTCTCTAACTTTCTTTTGATATCCTTATCCAAACTTGTCGTGGTTAAAACGGGCCTGTCTATATTTTCCTCCACAAAATCTCTCACCCGTTCTTGCAATTGGGGAACAACACGATCTGACGTTAAAAACTCTTCAAAGCTCACTAACTTATAGCCCTGTCCCTCATCTCCAAAGTAAATGCGATCAAACTCTTCTTGGGCTAGATTGCCAACTAGAAAAACGAACTGTTTCGTCTCATCCAAGAGGCCAGGATAGATCCCAGACCAGATGACGTCATCTTTCGACAGTTGGATGTTCAATTCTTCATAAACCTCACGCGCCACACACTCAAAAGGTGTCTCATTTCCTTCCCGACCACCACCTGGCAAGTCCCACATATTGGGGTAAGGAATCGTTTCTTTATCATCGCGCAAGATGGTCAAAATTTGCCCCTCACAAATCAAGGCAATTTTACAACCCGTAAATTCGAATCGTGCTTCTAAGCAATCCTCAAGCATGAGCTTTCCCTCCTAAAGCATGAGCTTTCCCTCCTAGTATCTCGGATAAGGATAAAAGGTGCTTTCATCTAGGCCAACTTTGCCTTCTTCAAAAACTTCTTGGTTCCAGACGATCTCAAAGCTCTCTGCTTCTTCGTCTGCTAAGAAATCCATGAGCTCATCCAAGGCCAGCTCGGCTGTATCTCGAAGGAAAGTCGCAAAATAAGCTAGAAATTCACGTGACAAGCCTTTTTTAGGCTCATAAGGAATCGCCGTTAAATAGGCATCTTCCTCCACATGCGACTTGGCTGGATTGTAGAAGATAACAGCTTCTTCAAAGAAGATATCCTCATCAGACTCTTCCCCAGCTTCATCAACTAGTGCAACCCCTCCCGTATTCTGTGCTTCCAAGAGAAAAGCCACTTCTACCGCATGGTTTTTCTTATCCCAATTGATCTCAAAATCAAAGGGAAAAACCTTGTCCATCTCCTCTTCTAAAACATCCAAAAATCCGTATTTAGACATAGCGTCCTCTTTCTAATTTCCCACTCTTAGAGCGGAATATGTTACAATAGTTACTACAATCTTACCATAAAAAACGCCTCTTTGAAAGGAGACAAAGCTAGAAAGGAGAAGGAAATGCCCGACAATCTCGCACTCCGTATGCGACCACGAACGATCGATCAAGTCATCGGTCAACAGCATCTGGTCGGAGAAGGCAAAATCATTCGTCGCATGGTCGAGGCCAATCGTCTGTCCTCTATGATTCTCTATGGACCTCCGGGGATCGGAAAGACCAGTATTGCTTCTGCGATCGCAGGAACGACTAAGTATGCCTTTCGGACTTTTAATGCAACGGTTGACAGTAAAAAACGCCTCCAAGAAATCGCAGAAGAAGCTAAATTTTCTGGTGGCTTGGTCCTGCTTTTGGACGAGATCCATCGCCTCGATAAAACCAAGCAAGATTTTCTCCTGCCATTGCTCGAAAGTGGTCTAGTCATCATGATCGGTGCAACGACTGAAAATCCCTTTTTCTCAGTCACACCCGCTATTCGTAGCCGCGTACAAATCTTTGAGCTGGAGCCTCTAACAACGGAGGAGGTCAAACAGGCACTGAAGACAGCGCTAGATGACCCCGAGCGTGGCTTTGACTTTCCTGTCGTGCTTGACGAGGATGCTTTGGATTTCATCGCTACCTCGACCAATGGAGATCTTCGCTCTGCCTTTAATTCTCTCGATCTAGCGGTGCTGTCGACCTCTGAAAATGCAGAAGGGATTCGCCATATTACGCTAGAGATCATGGAAAACAGCCTCCAGCGCAGCTACATTACCATGGACAAAGATGGAGACGGCCACTACGACGTGCTCTCTGCTCTGCAAAAATCTATCCGTGGTTCGGATGTCGATGCTAGTCTCCACTACGCCGCTCGTTTGATCGAAGCCGGAGATCTGCCCAGCCTCGCTCGTCGCTTGACTGTCATCGCTTATGAGGATATCGGTCTGGCCAATCCAGATGCGCAGATTCATACGGTAACAGCCCTTCAAGCAGCTGAGCGCATCGGCTTTCCTGAGGCTCGCATTCTCATCGCCAACATCGTCATCGATCTAGCCCTTTCGCCTAAATCCAACTCAGCCTACGTTGCCATGGACAAGGCGCTGGCTGATCTTAGAAGTTCTGGCAACCTTCCTATTCCTCGCCACCTCCGCGATGGTCATTACGCCGGAAGCAAGGAACTGGGAAATGCGCAAAACTATAAATATCCTCACAACTACCCTGGCAACTGGGTCAATCAGGACTACCTGCCAGACAAGCTCAAACACGCCTCCTACTTTATTCCCAATGAAAATGGCAAGTACGAGCGTGCTCTCGGAGCCACCAAGGAGAAGATTGATCAATTTAAGAAAAAGTGACATCGGTTTCAAAAAATTGAGATTTTCCCTTGAAATATTTTCAAAATGTGGTATCATATACATATAGAAACGCTGTGGTGTACGACTTCACACTTAAGTGTTGACCGACTATTTTTTGTATTATTAGGGAAACAAAAGACTTCTGGCAGTATGCAGGCCGTTTCACGCGGAAGCAGCTAAGTCAGAGCGAGTTGCCCACCTGCTTAATTGCGCGGGTTCAATACAAATCGTGAAGTATCGGCACCAATACAGCTTTTTATATTTGCCTCCTTAGCTCAGTTGGTAGAGCAGTAGACTCTTAATCTATGGGTCACAGGTTCGAGCCCTGTAGGGGGCATCAAACTTCAACAGTAAAAGCCTTGATAACCAAGGCTTTTTTGCTTGTCTTAAGAGCATTTGCCCCATCATTTGCCCCACATTTTTTTATGAGCAATCTCTCCAGATATCTCTGATTTGATTAAATTCCTCAAAAATTTTCTCTTCTAAAGTGTGTCCATATACTTCTACTAACATTGAAATATCTCTATGCCCTAGAATTTTTGCAATAACTCCAAGGTCAAAACCTTTGTGCCAGAGGTAGCTTCCATAGGTGTGACGTGCTCCTTTTGTCGTGATAATTGGATAAATGTCCAACTCATTTAAGAGAACACTCAAAGCTTTATTGACACTTGCAATATCTGGTACCAAGTGAATATATCCATAATGCTGAAAAATCATTTTATACCTATTCTTGATTCCTAGCTCTTTATTAGCCTTCTCCTGTTCAATTTTTAGGACTTGTAATATCTTAATGCATTCTTCATCTATCGGTACCATCCGAATAGACGTTTTGTTTTTTGGAGGGACAAATTTATGAGAAAGGGTATTATACC
Source organism: Streptococcus sp. 27098_8_99 (assembly GCF_041431935.1). Taxonomy (NCBI): domain Bacteria; kingdom Bacillati; phylum Bacillota; class Bacilli; order Lactobacillales; family Streptococcaceae; genus Streptococcus; species Streptococcus sp. 27098_8_99. The sequence continues at coordinate 140,892 of NZ_JAPVYQ010000004.1, forward strand.
TCCTGTATGTTTTTAACAATCCTCTGTCAAAATCAACCTCATTCCAAGTTAACGCTACTAACTCTCCAAACCTCATGCCTGTTTTTAATAGAAAATAGACGATATAAGGAACAATTGAACGTTGGTAATCGAATTTTCTCTTTACTGCTAAAAGTAAATCCAGATAGTCCTTTTCTGTATGTAAATATTTCTCTTCTGTCATCTGTTGTTCTTTGGATGAAAACAACTCGACATGTTGTGTAAAATCATCTATTAGAACTTTGTCAGCAATTGCCATTTGGATGCTCTGATGAATCCCCGTATTCAATCTACCAAGAAAATTTCTACCAACTGTTTGCCCATACTTATTCATAATTCTTTGGTATTCACTCGCACGAATTTGAGTGACTTTTTTATTTCCAAATAATCTTTCAATTGTGTTTTTACGGAGAAGATATTTTTTCTTTGTTTCTTCCGACCTACTACTTGGTAAAATTTTTAGTTCAAGCCATTCTTGATAGAGATCGGCAAGAGAAATATCTCTAGAAATTCTTTTTCCTAAACGAAGTTCTTGCAGAATCGGTTCAGCTTCTGACTCTGCAAGTTTTTTTGTTTTAAAACCGCTATTATGAGCAACAGTTTTTCCTTCGTTACGAATTTCATAGGTCCATAAATTACTATCTCCTCGCTTTCGGTAACGAACACTTGCCATATTACGCCACCTCTGTTCCTAGAATCTCATTTACAACACTTTTTGGAACAACCATCAAACGTTTGCGATTATAAAATGTATAGCCTCGTGATACAAGTAATTCTCTTGCCTGATGGATGATATCATTTGCAGTGTGAGGGCGATAGCCCATTTCAATTAATTCTTTGTTGCTAATTAAATTATTATCCATAGTTATCCTCCTTATTGATTTTCTAAATTCAGAAACTCGCCTACAAGTAGTTGTAATTCTGTATTTAATTTAGGGAGATTCTGTATTAATACTTCTTTTAATTCTTCCGCAAATTGGTTCGTTTCTTCTCTCAATAGTTTGCGGACTCTTGTTTTTTTCTTTTTGACGCTATCTGATTTTAAATTTGGAAAAGCCAATGACAACCGTTCAGGATTGTTGAGAAAGATAATTGTAAATGCTCTTTGCTCCACTCGAATATGATCTAGCTTATAAAATCCGAAATTATCAAGTCGATTCATAATATCTTGGACCATCTCCTCCCCAATCGCTTTGGTTCTGAGTTGGAACTCCAATCTCCACCAAAACGGATTTACAGCCAAATCTAGCTTCTCTTCGCGCTTGTGAGCAATGATTTCTTTGTTCTTATCATATAACCTAACTTGTACATTACTACCGCTAGAACCCCAATATTTCGTCTCTAATTCGCCCCCTCTACCGTAGAAAACCTTATGGGTAACACCACCTTTAATATGTTGCAAATTAACGATTTCAGGCCTGTTGAAAATGTCAAATGCCAAATCAAAACGAGACAAACGTACCGTCAATGAATTCAATCTGGCAAAGTACATTAATTGCCTCCAAACTTTCATTCCATCAAATTCTTTTAAAGTATTAGGATTGAAATCAATTCGAATCAATTGTTCACCTCCATAAGTGGATAATTGGAAAAATATAATATTGATTGAATCATACTCATTAAAATCCTTAGCTAAAGTAAAGACATCATCTCGCACGTTATCATGTATTTCAAATGAGTCAACTCTTGTACTTATTGCCTGTTTCAGATTTTTGAAAATTCGTCTTAGGGAACCAGTGTCTGTATCCCAGATAACCGTTAATCTATCAATACTGACATCTAACCTCTGTACTAATTCTCCTATTTCACATCGTTCTTGAATGCTTCTTAAATCTTGTATAGAAACCAACAAAATTGTCCCCCCTTCTTTTAGATTTTTTAGGCCTCAGAAACACCGTCAAATCAACGTTTGCTCGTTCCGTCGTTCTTTGGACGTTGTCCTAAGTGTACCTTTTTGCTGGCTGTTAGAATAGCCAGCTTTTGCTTGGCTAGAAATTGTCTGGACGGCAGCCTGCAGGACTTCGCCTGACTTCCCGTCAGGCTCGTCCCTTGCCCTTGTCCACACAATTTCTAGCTCCAAGGCTTCGAATAGTCATCAGTCATAGTCATAGTCTCGTCCTCAAATTCCTCCTCACTCACTATTCCTAAACATATGAGTTATTTGTATCATTTATAACTTATTTGTAAGTTATAAATATATTTTATAAAAAATATTTTGAGTAGTCAACTAAAAACTTGATTTGTAAGTTTATAGGTGATAGAATAAGTTTAAAATACAACATAGGAGTTTATCATGACCTTTATTATTCAAAATTTTGGACCCAATTTGGCACGACTACGCATAGAAAAAGGAGTAAGTCAAACTCAACTTGCGGAAGATTTAGGAATCGGTAAACAATCCATCTCTGATTATGAAAAACAAAAAAGCTATCCTACCTTTGCAAATTTAGATAAGATAGCAGAATATTTTAATGCAACTCCAACTCAACTTTTTGGAACGAGTAAGGAGATTGAATTAGAAAAGAGTGTTCTTGAATCGAATGAATACTCTGATAAAGTAAGTGAGATCTTAAAGGCTGTCAAATACATCGAACATTTTCTACAAACTGATGGACAGTACTTAGAGGATTTACTTTACCTAACAAGAGGCAACCAGCTATACACAGAAGATGGAGATGAGTTGTATATTGATCCAACTTCTCAGAAAAGAACATTTCATAACCAATATGAACCTGGTTTTATTGTAGCAAGAGATAAATCCCCACTAGAACTCTTAATTGAAAATAAGGACCTATTAGATTAAAAAAAGCGAGGATATGTACTGATCCCAAAAGTTAGATTTTTTCTGTCTAACTTTTGGGGTGCAGTACATTTTCAACTCTCTTATTTATTTTCTTATCTCACATAATTACTTCACATATCCAGGCTCATCAAATTCATTTTTTTCAATAACATATGCCACATTTGCATCCTTATTGATCAAAGAACATATATCTATTAAACTACAAAAGCTCTCTGACCGCAAAATTCCGTTAATTTACAACCTTATTCCTACTTTCTATTTTACTTTTCTGACAGATAAGATTATAATAAGATATATTTATTTTCGGAGGTTTTTATGTCATTTCTATCAAAAAATTGGGCAGGACTGTTAGTCTGTCTGATCATTTCTATCATCTCTTGGGTTTTAGGAGGCTTTCTGCCTGTTGTGGGAGCACCTGTTTTCGCCATTTTTATCGGAATGATTCTCTACCCCTTTCTCACTTCCTATAAACAACTGGATGCTGGATTGACTTACAGCTCTAAAAAATTACTTCAATACGCTGTTATCTTACTCGGTTTCGGACTCAATATTTCGCAAGTTTTTGCAGTTGGGAAATCTTCTCTTCCCGTTATTCTTTCAACCATTTCTATCGCCTTGATTGTAGCTTATCTCTTCCAGAGATTTTTTGACTTAGATACAAAGATAGCTACCTTGATTGGGGTTGGTTCTTCTATTTGCGGAGGCTCTGCTATTGCTGCTACAGCCCCTGTCATTCATGCTAAAGAAAAAGAGGTGGCTCAAGCCATCTCTGTCATCTTTTTCTTCAATGTCTTGGCAGCTCTTATCTTTCCAACTCTAGGTTCTTGGCTCCATCTCTCCAACGAAGGTTTTGCTCTCTTTGCGGGTACTGCGGTCAACGATACTTCCTCTGTAACAGCCACAGCTAGCGCCTGGGATAGTCTGTATCATACCAATACTCTAGAATCTGCAACCATTGTCAAACTGACTCGTACCTTAGCTATTATCCCTATTACTCTCTTCCTCTCCTATTGGCAAAGCCGTCAACAAGACAACAACCAAGGAGTAAAGCTTAAAAAAATCTTCCCCGTTTTCATTCTCTACTTCATCCTAGCTTCTCTGCTAACTACCGTCCTTACTTCTTTTGGTGTTAGCAATAGCTTCTTTTCACCTCTCAAACAGCTCTCCAAATTCCTCATCATCATGGCTATGAGTGCTATTGGTCTCAAAACTAACCTCGTTGCTATGATCAAATCCAGTGGAAAATCCATTCTTCTTGGAGCCCTTTGCTGGATCGCTATCATCCTGACTAGTCTTGGCATGCAATTACTCATCGATATTTTCTAAGAAAAAAGGGAGCCTAAAGGCTACCTCAGAACGTAGACAAACGTCATTTTTGGCGTTTGTCTTTTTGTATCTTCAAAGATATTTTGTCTTATCATCTACTATTCCATCCAAAAATCTGATTTAAAGCAAAATAAAAAGGGATATTCCCTATCCATTTCGATAATTTTTTCATTAATTTGTTTTTCCATTTTATCCTCCGATTAGTCTCGCACTGATATTTATTGATAACAACACTATATTTCTAGTATAGCATAATCATTAGATATTATAGGTTTTCAAACCAAATGAGAGTCATTCGTTTTTGCCCCACTTTTGCCCCATTTTTAAATCATGACATTGGAAATACCTAAAAGTACTTCCCTAAAATCACTTATATTTCAATATTTTTAATTACTCTCAATATGAAAATCCTTTCCAAATCCATGTAGGGGGCATTTTTTTATGCACAAAAAGCCTTGAAAACAACTCAAGGCTTTTTGCTTGTCTTAAGAGCATTTGGCTCATATTTTTATATACTATAATGTAGCGTACGAAGTTAGAACATCCTGCATCATTGTTATTCCATTTAAAATAAAAAAGCACCTTTGAACCCTAGCAAACATTTGACAGCTCTTCATCGAATCCGCTATGATAAGGGTACTTGAAATTCCAAGTTTTCGTTGCATCTTAAATGTAAGGAGTCCAAAATGAAAATCTATTATTCAAAATATGTCGGATATGGCTCTCTGGCTTTTGCCTGTGCGCTCTTTATCCACTTAGCTTTTTTATCGATCCTAGGTTTTGAGGGTTTTCCAAAAATCACTTTTATCACTCTCATTCAGATCCTTTTATTTTTGATTGCGATCTATGCAACCATTGCTGGGATCAAAAGACTGACCAGTCGTCAGATCGCCTTTGAGCTGACTTCTGATGGGATCTATGCTTATCAGGGATTGATTCTGACAAAAGACATCTTTATCCCCAAGGAAGATTTGGTAACTGCAGCTTATAAAGAGGTCGACGTTAGTGACCCAGATCACCAGAATAGTAAGAGTTATTTTATCGAATTTCAACTGAGGGACAATACAGCACTAGAAAATCTCTCAAAATCGAATGTCATCATTAACACAGAGCACCATACCGTAAAACTCTTCGTCAATCTTTGTAAATTTAAGGAAGAAGATTGGCAAGATCTGTCCAAGTACTTGACGGAAGAATACCGAATAACCGTTTTATAGCAAAGAAAAGAGAGTGGGACAGAAATCGGTAATTCGTTAGAATTCGATTTCGTCGTCCCACCTCCGCACAGTTGAGTAGGGCTGTAAAAGCTGATGAAATCAGCGTAGTAGAGCCCACTCAACCACTGCGTCTTGCTCGACAATCCAAAAACAATTGAGAGGCTAGGACTTTTGTCCCAGCCTCTTTTTAACTGCTCCTAGTTCCCCATTTCCCCTTTGGGTACGAGCAGATAGAAAAATAGCAAATTCAATCCAAATACGGCAACAAAGAGCGCCAATTGAGAGACATCGATCGTTTGTTTCTCAGTCAAATCTTGGATCAGCTTTGTATAATAATAGCCTGGGAAAGCCCGTTGTAGCTTGCCAACTATGTCCATAAATCCTCCACTTGCGCCAAGCGTATCAAAGGGAATAATGGTCATAGCGGCCAAAATAATGACAGGAAAGCCAATGGTATCAATCGTCTTAGCATCTACCCTGACCCCGAGTACAAAGCCAATCACGCTAAAGTAGATCCCCATCAAGGATAAGAGGAAAAATTGTACCAACAGGCTAGTCGTCACTGGAAAGTGAAAACCTAAAACAGCAACTACTAGTACTGCTAAAAAGATCAAGCTGTTCAGAATCAGTTGTACGATCGATTGATCCCATAAATAGTTCTTGACACTATAGCTTGTAAAGTGGGATTCAAAAGAATAAAAGCCAATATCTGAGGCGATTCGCTTACTAAAGGTTGCAAGGCTATTGCCAATGACCCCGATAAATACGGCAATACCTAATAAAATACTTGGCGAAACCCCTTTTTGAAGCTGATAAAAGAAGATATACCAGCCTATGGGTAAAATAATGGTGAATAATACAAAGCGCTTATTTCGTAAAACTTGTTTTAATTGAATCTTTTTCATGCTTGTTCCCCTCCTTTATTCATCTCTTCTCGGAAATACTGCTCAATGGTTTGACCAGCCTGATGAATGTCCTCGACAGACTTTGTGGCAGCAATTCGACCATCTTTTAAGATCAGGACTTTTGTAAAAAAGGCATCAATTTGGTTAAAATCATGGGTCACCACAACAGAGGTAAACTCTTGCTGCTCCAGCAATTTCCAAAAATTATCCACTGCTTCCAAGTCCATACCAGTCGTTGGCTCATCTAAAAAAATCAACCTTGGATGATTCAAAATGGTTAACAACAAGGACAAGCGTCTCTTTTGACCACCAGAAAGACTTCCCACCATCTGCTCTCTTGATTCTCTCAATTCAACCATTTCTAAGAGTCCATTGATATCAGCCTGCTTCAGCTGATTCATCCGGCTTTTTAATTCGACGAATTCAGCAAGGGTTAGATCCTCGATGAGCAGATCCCCCTGTGGCATCATCCCAATTTCCCTTTGAAAATCAAGCGAAGTCTTTATCGTCCCCGAATCGGCCTGAAGTTGCCCAGCGATAATGTTGAATAGGGTGCTTTTCCCTGCTCCATTATTTCCCAGCAAGGCAATTTTGTCTCCTTCTTCTATCGAAAAAGACACTCCCTTTAATACAGCTTTCTCCTTAAACGATTTTGTAATAGATGCTACCTGAAACATACGATCCCTCTTTTCTTATTGATCTTGTGTACAGTATACTTCAAAGGGACAGGCTTTGTGGCTCTCTGTCAGAATCGGTCAGAAAATCGTCGCGAATGGTC
>NZ_JAPVYQ010000005.1:0-146633 GCF_041431935.1 Streptococcus sp. 27098_8_99
TATGGCGGTGTAGCTCAGCTGGCTAGAGCGTCCGGTTCATACCCGGGAGGTCGGGGGTTCGATCCCCTTCGCCGCTATATTGTTGATCTTGTTGGACCTTTAGCTCAGCTGGTTAGAGCTCTCGGCTCATAACCGAGTGGTCGTAGGTTCAAGTCCTACAAGGTCCATTGTTATTTTGGAGGATTACCCAAGTCCGGCTGAAGGGAACGGTCTTGAAAACCGTCAGGCGTGTAAAAGCGTGCGTGGGTTCGAATCCCACATCCTCCTTTTTAAAATTAACGCGGGATGGAGCAGCTCGGTAGCTCGTCGGGCTCATAACCCGAAGGTCGTAGGTTCAAATCCTGCTCCCGCAATTTGGCTCGGTAGCTCAGTTGGTAGAGCAATGGATTGAAGCTCCATGTGTCGGCGGTTCGATTCCGTCTCGCGCCATTTCTTTTAATAATAAGCGGGTGTAGTTTAGTGGTAAAACTACAGCCTTCCAAGCTGTTGTCGCGAGTTCGATTCTCGTCACCCGCTTTGAACATAGGTTCATTACCAAGTTTTTAACTTGGGCGCGTAGCTCAGGTGGTTAGAGCGCACGCCTGATAAGCGTGAGGTCGGTGGTTCGAGTCCACTCGTGCCCATTTTGGAGAATTACTCAAGAGGCTGAAGAGGACGGTTTGCTAAATCGTTAGGTCGGGTAACTGGCGCGGGGGTTCGAATCCCCCATTCTCCGTATAATTTCGAAGTTTGAGATAACGTCTCAAACTATTTTTTATATTTTTGAAGGTTTTTTTCTATGTTCTTGAATCGTTTCTTAAAAGTTTTTAGTTTGGTGTTTGTTTTGACTGTTTCAGGAATTTTATTTCTATTCCCATCTGTTAGAAATGCTATTGTTTCAAAATCTTCTGATCTATTAGCTATTGTTGATAAGGCTGTATCGGTACCATTTGTTCTTGTTGAAACTAAGGCAAATGATTTTAAGAATTTATCTGAATTAAGTGATGAAAATCTTTCTTTGAAATCTCGTCTTTATCAAAATGATATTGATCAGTCAAAACTTAGTCGTTTGGAATCAGAAAATAAGGAATTGAAAGACTTGATGTCAATCAAAAATTCTTCATCTGGTTCTAAGCAAGTTGTTAGTCAAATTATTGACCGTAATTATAGTTCTTGGGATCAGGAATTTGTTATTGATAAAGGTAGTTCCGATGGCATTTCTGATTCCATGTTTGTTCTATCATCAGGTGGCGTCATTGGTGTGGTAGAAAGTATAGAGAAAAATTCTAGCAAAGTGAAATTATTAGTCGAAGATACTATTTCTTCACAACACCTGACGTTTAAAATTAAGAGTCAAGGTCAATCTATTTTTGCTTTATTAAATGGTTATGACGAGAAGACAGGTGAGTTTCGGTTGTTGCAAATTGGAGATCCAGTTGAAATTAAAAAAGGGTCTCTGGTTTCAACAAGTGGTTTAGGAAAATATAAGAGTAGTGACTTACCTCTTGGTACTGTGACTTCTACTCAAAAGGCATCTGATCAGTTAGGACAAGAAATTCGTGTAAAACCAAAGGCTAATTTAGATGTCAATCGTTATGTACTATTGATTGGAGAGTAGTGTGAAAGTCATACGTAAGTACCATTTTTTCCCTTTAATCTTATTCTTATCTTTATTTGTTGATGGGCAAATCTCTTTTCTTATTTCTCGTTTCAGTCCAAGCTCCTTTGAACCTACTTCATTTTTATTTCTATATGGTTTTATGTTATTGAGTCTCTATTTCTCTGAGATAGCTAGTATTTGGTGGGGAATCCTTTTTGGTTTTTGTTTTGATGTGTATTTTTTACACACTATAGGAATTGCTTTCCTTGTCTTTCCTTTATTACAGGTGATTTTTTATCGGTGTAATCAGATTATTTTGGTCAATCGATTGACTCGTTTTTTTACATTTTTATTAACGATTCTATTATTTCAGTTTTTAACCAATCTTCTTTTGATTCTTTTTATCGGTATAAAATTTAACTGGATTACATTAATTATTTACCAAATGGCGCCTAGTTTAATTTTGAATGTGCTTCTATTAATAGTATTACAGCCTTTACTTGAAAAGATTTATTTATAAACTCGAAATAAAAATGTAACAATAGCGTAATATAAATTTTCAAAAAATTTGTTATACTAGTTAGTGTCTTATTAGAAAGGGAAAATTTATCTAATGAAGAAAAAATTATTTGCCACAATCTTATTGAGTACAGTTGCTTTATCACAAGGTGCTGTCGTAGCTGGTGTATCAGCTGATTCAACAGATGATAAGATTGCTGCTCAAGATAACAAAATCAATAGTATTAATCAACAACAACAAAGCGCACAAGCTCAGGTAGATCAAATTCAAGGTCAAGTATCTGAAATTAAAAAACAACAAGAAAATCTTCAAGCTGAAAATGATCGTTTGAAAGAAGAATCTGAACGATTGTCAGCTGAGATCGATGAGTTGTCAAAAAATATTGTTGCTCGTCAAGAATCACTTGCAAATCAAGCACGTAGTGCTCAAACAACTGGGACTGCAACAAGCTATATTAATGCGATTGTTAGCTCTGGATCTTTGACAGAAGCTATCTCACGTATTTCTGCTATGAATGAAATTGCAGATGCTAACAACAAAATGTTGCAAGAGCAAAAACGTGATAAAGAAGATATTGCACAAAAACAAAAAGAAAACAACGATGCTATCAATACTGTCATTGCAAACAAACAGCAATTAGAAGATGATGCGCAAGCTTTGTCAACAAAAGAAGCTGAGTTGAAAGTAGCACAATTGAACTTGGCTGCTGAAAAATCAACTGCTGAAAACGAAAAGAATGCTTTGTTGCAACAGAAAGCTGAAGCTGAAAAAGCAGCAGCAGCAGCGGCAGCAGCTGAAGCAGCTTACCGTGCAAAACAAAAAGAGCAACAAGCAGCTGTAAAAGCTTCTGCTAATACAACTCTTCAAGCACAAGTTCAGGCAGCGGCTCAAACACCTGCTGCAACACCAGCGGCGGCACAAACTCAAGCAGCAGCTCAACCTGCTGTTCAAACTCAAGCAGCGGCTGCACCAGTAGCAACTACTTCTCGTCCAACTTATAGTACATCTGCATCATCTTATCCAGTTGGTGAATGTACATGGGGTGCGAAGACATTGGCTCCATGGGCCGGTGATTACTGGGGTAATGGTGGACAATGGGCAGCAAGTGCAGCAGCAGCAGGATTCCGTACAGGATCTCAACCACAAGTTGGTGCCATTGCATGTTGGAATGATGGTGGATATGGACACGTAGCAGTTGTTACAGCCGTTCAATCTACAACAAGCATCCAAGTTTCTGAGTCTAACTATAATGGTATCCGTAGTATTGGTAACTACCGTGGTTGGTTTAACCCAACAACAGCACAAGGTACTGTTACTTATATCTATCCAAACTAAGAATTATACTGAAGCAGAACATTTGTTCTGCTTCTTTTTTGATAGAATTTAGGTAGTGATAGATTTTGTAATTTCCATAAATTAATATTTGAATATTTGCTTAAAAAGCGATAAAATGATTACAGGAGAAATTTGTGCTGACTGTACAATATGGTTTTAGATTTTACTGGAGGAAATCATGTCATTTTCTGATTTAATGCTCTTTGCTTTGTCGTCAAATCAAGAATTGGCTCAACGTGTGTCTCGAGAAATGGGACTACCGCTTGGAAAGTCAACGGTTCGTCAATTTTCTGATGGAGAAATTCAGGTTAATATTGAAGAATCAATCCGTGGGAAAGATGTTTATATTTTGCAATCCACTAGCTCACCGGTTAACGATAATCTAATGGAAATTTTGATTATGGTAGATGCGTTGAAACGGGCTAGTGCGCAATCCATTAATGTGGTGATGCCATATTACGGCTATGCTCGTCAAGACCGGAAAGCTCGGGCTCGTGAACCAATTACTTCTAAGTTAGTAGCCAATATGCTTGAGGTTGCTGGAGTTGATCGTCTGTTGACAATTGATTTGCACGCTGCTCAAATTCAAGGTTTCTTTGATATTCCCGTTGACCACTTGATGGGTGCGCCTCTGATCGCCGACTATTTTGAACGTCGCGGGATGATTGGAAAAGACTATGTTGTTGTCAGTCCAGACCATGGTGGGGTGACTCGTGCTCGGAAATTAGCTGAATTTTTGAAGACACCGATTGCGATTATTGATAAACGTCGAAGTGTCGATAAGATGAATACGAGTGAAGTGATGAATATCATTGGGAGTGTTGAAGGCAAGACTTGTATTTTGATTGATGATATGATTGATACAGCTGGTACAATCTGTCATGCCGCGGATGCCCTTGCAGAAGCAGGTGCTGTTGAAGTCTATGCGAGCTGCACTCACCCTGTTTTATCAGGTCCAGCGATGGATAACATCCAAAAATCAGCCATTAAGAAGTTGGTCGTATTGGATACGATTTATCTATCGGAGGATCGTTTGATTGACAAAATTGAGCAAATTTCGATTGCGAAACTTCTAGCTGAGGCTATTGTTCGCATTCATGAAAATCGTCCTCTTTCCCCTCTATTTGAAATCGGAAATGCCAAAAAATGTTAATAATAAGGAGGCTGGAGACCAGCCTCTTTTGTATAGGAGGAAATACAAATGGAAATCAGAAAATGGTTGGAAAATCTAAAAAAAGAAAAGAAAAGGAAAAAACTAGTTCGAGCAGCTAAAGAACTAGAAGCAAAGGCTGATCCTAGTTTGCCCAAGAAACGATTGCCAAAAAATGGGGTGGTAAAATAGGATAGAAAAGATTTCTATTTTTTAAATACATTTTTATATATGAATAAAGTGTCTTTCCAAGATGGTTTTAAATCCGTAGTTCTATATCTCAAATGGATCAAAAGCTTAAACTTTTTTTTAAAAAAAATGGAAAAAGTCTTGACATAGGCAGAATATCCTAGTATACTAGTCATAGTTACAAAGTAACGAATAATTTTTGAAAAGAAAAAAGGAGATAAAACAATGAAAAAAGTTTTATTATCATCAGTAGCAGCTCTTGCAGTATTTGCTGCAGCAGCACCAGTTCTTGCCGAAGGTGGAGTCAACGGTGGAGCTAACAATCCTAGAGGACCTCAAGATACTGACGTCGCTTCAAAATACTATGATCAATCTGAATTTGTAAGTGCTCGTACAGTTGAAGAATACCTTAACGGTCACATGGGAGAAATCCAAGCTGAAGCAGCTCAAGATCCAGCGGTAGTAGCAGCTAAAGCAGCTTTGGATGCAGTTGAAGGTGGAGACCACAAGTATACTGCAATTAAAGCAGCATACGATGAAGCATATAACAATGCATTCTTAAAAGTACGTAACGTATATGTACAAAAATTCCAAACTGTTCAAAACACAGCTAAGAAAGCTGAAGGCCGTTACTATATCTTGAATGAAACTCCAGAACAAGCTAACGCTCGTTACTTGAAAGAACATGGAATTAATCCAGAACAAGCTAACGCAGACGCAGCTAAAGCAGATGCAGCTAAAGCTGACGCAGCTAAAGCAGAAGAAGCAGCTAAAAAAGCAGAAGCTGGTAAAGCTGGTTCAAAACAAGCTGGTAAAGCTCTTCCAAAAACAAGCGCAGTTAAATAATTTGATTATTAATTAGCTCGTAAAATATCACTGGACCTTCGGGTTCAGTGTTATTTTTTAGAAAAAATCATCAAGAGGAGATCAATCAATGAAAAGAGCTGGGGAAAAAAGTTCAAATAAATTGGGTCTTGTAATTGCTGCTCTTGTTGCAGTTGTTGTTCTTGTTGCTGGATTTATTTTCTTTAATCCATTTGGAGGAACTAAGTCATCTAGCACGGCTAAAAAAACAACTGGAACAAGCTCAACCAAGCAAGAAACTAAATATGAACCAAGTCAAGAAGAAAAAGATTACTTGAAAAATCGTTTTGCTCAGTTAACAGCTGTTAACCCTGAGACAATTGCTTATGTCTATGCACCGGGTACTGAGTTGGATGAACCTGTTGTACAAACCACTGATAATGAAACTTATTTGAATAAGACGTTTGATGGTGGAAATGAACCATACATGGGAACAGTCTTCATGGATATGGACAACAAGAAAGACTTCAGTGATCGTTTGACTTGGTTGTTTGGTCATGCTCGTGGTAGTAAGGTCGGCGACCATCGTATGTTTAATGATGTCAACTACTATGACAAACAAGAGTATTTGGACCAACATCCATATGTTGTGATTGAGACACCAGAGCGGAAATATTACTATGAAGTCATGGGATTGGTCATTGTCCCAGAGGACACTGCTTTCTACCGTACAAGCTTTACTGATGACAATGATTTTACTACACAATTGAAGAATATCTATGAGTCAGCTCGTACGAAGAACCCTAATATCAAGATCAAAGCATCTGATAAGTATTTAGTATTGTCAACTTGTCGTGAAGAGGATGAAACGATTCGTTCTAACCTCTACCTTCGTCAAATTCCTGATTCAGAAATGAAGGATTTTGTGGCAAAACATGCGGATCAATTGAAATACGTGGCAACACGTGGCCAACAATAATGACTTGAAAGACTTAGCATTGCTAAGTCTTTTTTGCATGGAAGGATTTTTGAAATGTCCTTTGGTGGTAAGCAAAAGGTGGGGATCTGCCTTGTTCTTTTGCGATGGGGTCCTATTTATAGTATAATGAATATAAGTGTTTTGGAGGTGTTCTATGTATTTAACGAAACGTTTTAATAAAAATCTGAATCGGATTGAAGTATCTTTGATTCGTCAGTTTGACCAATCAATTTCTTCCATTCCTGGTGTCTTGCGTTTGACTTTGGGGGAACCTGATTTTACAACTCCTGAACATGTAAAAGAAGCAGGAAAGGCTGCCATTGATGCGAATTTTAGCCATTACACTGGGATGAGTGGTTTGCTGGCTTTGCGTGAGGCTGCGAGTCAGTTTGTGGCGGATAAGTATGGGATTCACTACCGTCCTGAAGATGAGATATTGGTGACGATCGGTGCAACAGAAGCCCTGTCTGCAACCTTGACAGCGATCTTGGAACCTGGAGATGTAGCCCTTCTTCCGGCGCCAGCTTATCCTGGTTATGAACCCATTGTGAATTTGGTTGGGGCGGAGATTGTCGAAATTGATACGACAGCAGATCGTTTTGTCTTGACTCCTGAAAAGTTGGAAAAGGCGATTCTAGAGCAGGGTGAAAAATTGAAGGCTGTTATTCTCAATTATCCAGCTAATCCAACGGGTGTTACGTATTCGCGCGAACAGATGGCGAAATTGGCTGCTGTCTTAAAAAAATATGCAGTCTTTGTGATTTGTGATGAAGTCTATTCAGAGCTGACTTATACTGGAGAAGCGCATGTCTCTATGGCCTCCTTCATTCCTGAACAGACCATTGTTATTAATGGCTTATCTAAGTCTCATGCCATGACAGGCTGGCGGCTTGGCTTTATCTTTGCGCCTGCTGCATTGACGGCCCAACTCATCAAGAGCCATCAGTATTTGGTAACGGCTGCTGGAACCATGAACCAGTATGCTGCGATCGAAGCTTTGACGGAAGGTCGGGATGATGCGGAGCCAATGAAGAAGGAATATGTGAAGCGTCGCGATTATATTATTGAAAAGATGTCCGCGCTTGGGTTTGAGATTATTAAGCCAGATGGAGCCTTTTATATTTTTGCTAAAATCCCAGCTGCTTATAATCAAGATTCCTTTGCTTTCTTGCAGGATTTTGCGCGTGAAAAAGCAGTTGCTTTCATTCCTGGTGCTGCTTTTGGTCAATATGGTGAAGGCTATGTGCGTTTGTCGTATGCAGCCAGCATGGAGGTTATCAAGGAAGCTATGAAACGCTTGAAGGAGTATATGGAAGAACATGCTGGAGTCAATTGAGACCCGGGGAATTGTCCTGTATAATCGGGAGTTTCGTGAGGATGACAAGCTGGTCAAAATCTTCACAGAGAAGTCAGGGAAGCGGATGTTTTTTGTGAAACATGCGGGAAAATCACGGTTGAATCCCATGTTGCAACCTTTGGTAACGGCAGATATGTTGTTGAAAATCAATGATGATGGGTTGAGTTATATTGATGATTTTCAAGATGTGCAGGTTTATAAAAAAATCAATGCAGATCTTTTTGCCCTTTCTTATGCGACCTATGTTCTGGCGCTTGCAGATGCAAGTATTCAGGATAATCAGGTGGATCCGGCCTTGTTTGCTTTTTTGGAAAAGACCCTGTCTTTGATGGAAGAAGGCTTGGATTATGAGGTTTTGACCAATATTTTTGAGATTCAGATTCTATCGCGGTTTGGGGTTGTCTTGAATCTGCATGAATGCTGTTTCTGCCATCGGGTTGGCCTTCCTTTTGACTATTCCTTCCGGTATAGTGGGGTCCTTTGTCCGGATCATTATGATCAGGATGAGAGACGCGCTCACTGGCATCCAAATGTTCTCTATTTATTGGATCAGTTTCAAGCAGTGCGATTCAGTGAGCTAGAGACGATTTCTCTACAAGCGGAGATGAAAGCAGCTCTACGTCAGGCGATGGATCAGTTGTATGAGGAGTATGTAGGGATCCATTTAAAAGCTAAAAAGTTTATCGATTCCTTAAGTGATTGGGGAGCGATTATGAAAGATTCATCTGGAGGTGAAACATGAAAAAAATTGCAGTAGATGCAATGGGGGGCGATAATGCACCTCAAGCCTTGGTAGAAGGCGTGAATCAAGCCATTCGTGATTTTGATGATATTGAGATTGTCTTGTATGGTGATGAGGCAAAAATCAAAAACTATTTAACAGCAACAGAGCGTGTATCGATTGTTCATACGGAGGAAAAAATCGATTCAGATGATGAGCCGGCACGTGCTATTCGTCGGAAGAAACAGGCCTCTATGGTCTTGGCTGCCAAGGATGTGAAGGCTGGAGATGTAGATGCTATGTTGTCTGCGGGTAACACGGGTGCCTTGTTGGCGGCAGGTTTCTTTATCGTTGGTCGTATCAAAGGGGTGGAACGCCCTGGATTGATGTCCACACTTCCGACGGTTGATGGTCGCGGGTATGACATGTTGGACTTAGGTGCCAATGCGGAAAATACACCAGAGCACTTGCATCAGTATGCTGTGATGGGGTCTTACTATGCGGAAAATGTTCGTGGGATTCAAAAACCACGCGTGGGTCTATTGAACAATGGGACAGAAGCTAGTAAGGGAGATCCTTTGCGCAAGGAAACTTACCAATTGTTATCTGAGGATGCGTCGATTCATTTTGTTGGAAATGTGGAAGCGCGTGATTTGATGGATGGTGTTGCAGATGTTGTTGTGGCGGATGGTTTCACGGGAAACGCTGTCTTGAAAACGATGGAAGGAACAGCTTTTGGAATCTTGAAGCAACTGAAACAAGCAATTGCTACTGGAAACTGGAAGGCGAAACTAGGAGCTTTTCTCCTCAAGGACCGGTTGAAATCATTGAAACAAACCTTGGATTTCTCAGATGTTGGAGGAGCGGTTTTATTTGGCCTTCAAGCACCTGTTGTTAAAACGCATGGTTCGAGCGATGCAAAAGCAGTCTATAGTACCATTCGTCAGATTCGGACTATGTTAGAGACAGATGTTGTTGGAAAATCAGTGAAGGAATTATCGAAGGAAGGATAATATATGAGCAAACAAAACGAAATTTTAGCTACAATTGAGGAATTTCTCAAAGACCGCAAGGGACCAGATTTCCAAGTTTCTTTGAAATCAGATTTGCGCAAGGATTTACAAGCCGACTCTGTTGAATTGATGGAATTTATTATCAATCTTGAGGATGAATACCAATTGGAGATTCCAGACAAGGCTATTGATGACTTTAACACGGTAGGAGATGTCGTTGACTATATCGAAAAACGAACTGCTAGTAAGTAGTTGAAAAGGGATCGTTCAGAGATTGTTCTGGATGATCTTTTTTTCTGTCCTTTTCATTCGGTTTCTGCCTATATTGTACGGAAATTTATTGAAAATACACTTTGTATGTGATAGAATGAAGGTGATAAAATACGAAAGGCGAACAAAGTCATGACCAATCAACTGATTTATACTGGAAAAGCTAAGGATATCTATACTACTGAGGACGAAAATGTGATTAAGTCGGTCTATAAGGACCAGGCAACCATGCTAAATGGGGCTCGTAAGGAGACTATTAAGGGAAAGGGTGTGCTAAATAATCAGATTTCGTCTCTTATTTTTGAAAAATTGAATGCTGCGGGAGTAGCTACTCACTTTATCGAACGTATTTCTGACACAGAACAACTCAACAAGAAAGTAAAAATTATTCCTTTGGAAGTTGTTCTTCGTAACGTGACGGCGGGTTCTTTCTCTAAACGTTTTGGCGTGGAAGAAGGTTTGGACTTGAAAACTCCAATCGTTGAATTTTACTACAAAAACGATGAGTTGGATGACCCATTCATCAATGATGAGCATGTGAAGTTTTTGGATATTGCCAATGATGAACAAATTGCTTATATTAAGGAAGAAACGCGTCGTATCAATGAATTGCTGAAAGATTGGTTTGCACAAATTGGTCTTCGCTTGATTGACTTCAAATTGGAATTTGGTTTTGATAAGGATGGTAAGATCATCTTGGCAGATGAATTTTCTCCAGATAATTGCCGCCTTTGGGATGCGGAAGGGCACCATATGGACAAGGATGTTTTCCGTAGAGATTTGGGCAGTTTAACGGATGTATATCAGGTTGTGTTGGAGAAATTACAGGGCTTGAAGTAACCTTTTACTTGGTCTTCACTATGATCTTTAAGAAGAAATAGATAAAGGAAATAAAATGGATAAACGTATTTTCGTTGAGAAAAAAGCTGATTTTCGTGTAAAATCAGACTCTTTAGTAAAAGAATTACAACATAATCTTCAGTTGAAAACCTTGAATGATCTTCGTATTGTTCAGGTTTACGATGTCTTTAATTTGGCAGAAGACTTGTTTGCGCGTGCGGAAAAACATATCTTCTCTGAACAAGTGACCGATACTGTTTTGGACGAGGCTGCGGTTAAGGATGATCTTGATAAGTATGCTTTCTTTGCGATTGAAAGTTTGCCTGGTCAATTTGACCAACGGGCGGCATCTTCACAAGAAGCTTTGCTGTTGCTTGGTAGTTCAAATGATGTAACGGTGAACACAGCAAAATTGTACTTGGTTAACAAGGATATTGATGCGAATGAGTTGGAAGCTGTCAAAAACTACCTTTTGAATCCAGTGGATTCTCGTTTCAAAGATATCACTGTTGGCATTGCGAAACAGGATTTCTCTGAGTCTGACAAGACCATTCCAAGCTTGGATTTCTTTGAAACTTATACGGCAGAAGATTTTGCACAGTATAAGGCTGAGCAAGGATTGGCAATGGAAGTGGATGACCTTCTCTTCATTCAAGATTACTTCAAATCCATTGGACGTGTGCCAACTGAGACTGAGTTGAAGGTTTTGGATACTTACTGGTCTGACCACTGCCGTCACACAACTTTCGAGACTGAGTTGAAAAATATCGACTTCTCAGCTTCTAAATTTGAAAAACAATTGCAAGCGACTTATGACAAGTATATTGCCATGCGTGATGAGTTGGGACGTACAGAAAAACCTCAAACCTTGATGGATATGGCGACTATTTTTGGTCGTTATGAGCGTGCCAATGGCCGTTTGGATGACATGGAAGTATCTGATGAAATCAATGCCTGCTCTGTTGAAATTGAAGTGGATGTCAATGGTGTGAAAGAGCCATGGCTTCTCATGTTTAAGAACGAAACTCACAACCACCCAACGGAAATCGAACCATTTGGTGGAGCGGCTACTTGTATCGGTGGTGCTATTCGTGACCCATTGTCAGGGCGTTCCTACGTTTACCAAGCCATGCGTATTTCAGGTGCTGGCGATATTACAGCTCCAATTTCAGAAACTCGCGCTGGGAAATTGCCACAACAAGTGATTTCTAAAACAGCAGCTCACGGTTATTCTTCATACGGTAACCAAATTGGTCTTGCCACAACTTATGTTCGTGAATACTTCCACCCAGGTTTCGTTGCTAAGCGTATGGAGCTAGGTGCGGTTGTCGGTGCGGCTCCTAAGGAAAATGTTGTCCGTGAAAAACCTGAAGCTGGTGATGTGATTATCTTGCTCGGTGGTAAGACTGGACGTGACGGTGTCGGTGGTGCGACAGGTTCTTCTAAAGTTCAAACGGTTGAATCTGTTGAAACAGCTGGTGCTGAAGTTCAAAAAGGGAATGCCATCGAAGAACGTAAGATTCAACGTCTTTTCCGTAATGGGGAAGTGACCCGTTTGATCAAGAAATCAAATGACTTTGGTGCTGGTGGTGTCTGCGTGGCTATCGGTGAATTGGCAGATGGTCTTGAAATTGATCTAGACAAAGTGCCATTGAAATACCAAGGTTTGAACGGTACAGAAATTGCCATTTCTGAGTCTCAAGAACGGATGGCTGTGGTGGTTCGTCCAGAAGATGTAGACGCCTTCGTTGCAGCATGTAACAAAGAAAATATTGATGCTGTGGTTGTTGCGACAGTGACTGAAAAACCAAATCTAGTCATGCACTGGAATGGTGAAACCATCGTTGATTTGGAACGTCGTTTCCTTGATACAAACGGTGTACGTGTGGTTGTAGATGCTAAGGTGGTTGACAAGGATGTCAAGCTTCCAGAAGAACGTCAAACATCTGCTGAAACCCTTGAAGCGGATACTCTTGAGGTCTTGGCTGACTTGAACCATGCCAGTCAAAAAGGGTTACAAACCATCTTTGATAGCTCAGTTGGTCGTTCAACAGTCAATCACCCACTTGGTGGTCGCTACCAAATCACACCAACGGAAGCTTCTGTACAGAAATTACCAGTCCAACATGGCGTGACAACCACCGCTTCTGTTATGGCGCAAGGATTCAACCCTTATGTAGCAGAATGGTCTCCATATCATGGTGCTGCCTATGCGGTCATCGAAGCAACCGCTCGTTTGGTTGCTGCTGGTGCAAACTGGTCTAAGGCTCGTTTCTCTTATCAAGAATACTTCGAGCGGATGGATAAACAAGCAGAGCGTTTTGGTCAACCAGTAGCAGCTCTTCTTGGATCCATTGAAGCTCAGATTCAACTTGGTTTGCCATCTATCGGTGGGAAAGACTCTATGTCTGGTACCTTTGAAGAATTGACAGTACCACCAACCTTGGTTGCTTTTGGGGTGACAACTACAGATAGCCGTAAGGTCCTTTCTCCAGAATTTAAAGCTACTGGTGAAAATATCTATTACATCCCAGGTCAAGCTTTGGCACAAGAAATTGACTTTGATCTTATCAAGTCTAACTTTGCTCAATTTGAAGCCATCCAAGCAACTCACAAAGTCACATCTGCATCCGCTGTCAAATACGGTGGTGTCCTTGAAGCTCTTGCCCTTGCAACCTTTGGGAACCATATTGGTGCAAACGTCGAATTAGCTGACCTTGACACTAGCTTGACAGCCCAATTGGGTGGATTCATCTTCACATCGCCTGAAGAAATTGCAGGTGTTGCCAAGATTGGACAAACAGCAGATGACTTTACACTTACTGTCAATGGTGTAACGCTTGATGGACACAAACTTGACAGTGCCTTCCAAGGTAAATTGGAAGAGGTTTACCCAACGGAATTTGCACAAGCAACTGAGCTGGAAGAAGTACCTGCGTTGGCATCAGATACTGTTATCAAAGCTAAAGAAACAGTTGAGGCACCAGTGGTTTACATCCCAGTATTCCCAGGTACTAACTCGGAATATGACTCCGCTAAGGCCTTTGAAAAAGAAGGTGCAAAAGTCAACTTGGTACCATTTGTCACACTGAATGAAGAAGCTATTGTCAAGTCTGTTGACACCATGGTTGACAACATTGAAAAAGCGAATATTATCTTCTTTGCAGGTGGCTTCTCAGCAGCAGATGAACCAGATGGATCCGCTAAATTTATCGTGAACATCTTGCTTAACGAAAAAGTGCGTGCAGCCATTGATCACTTCATCGAACGTGGTGGTTTGATCATCGGTATCTGTAATGGGTTCCAGGCCCTCGTCAAATCAGGCCTTCTTCCATATGGTAACTTTGAAGATGCGAGCAGCACGAGTCCAACCCTCTTCTACAATGATGCCAACCAACACGTGGCTAAGATGGTTGAAACACGGATTGCCAACACGAACTCACCATGGCTTGCAGGCGTGAAAGTTGGTGACATCCATGCCATCCCAGTATCACACGGTGAAGGGAAATTTGTCGTGACAGCTGAGGAATTCGCAGAGCTTCGTGACAATGGTCAAATCTTTACCCAATATGTTGACTTCGAAGGGAAACCAAGCATGGATTCTAAATACAATCCAAATGGTTCTGTCCATGCGATCGAAGGTATCACAAGTAAGAACGGTCAAATTATTGGGAAGATGGGTCACTCAGAACGTTTCGAAGATGGTCTCTTTCAAAATATTCCAGGAAATAAAGACCAACATCTCTTTGCATCAGCGGTTAAATACTTTACTGGAAAATAAAAGGTATACAAAATGACATACGAAGTTAAATCTCTTAATGAAGAATGTGGTATTTTTGGGATCTGGGGACACCCAGATGCTGCAAAACTGACTTATTTTGGATTACACAGTCTTCAACACCGTGGTCAAGAAGGGGCGGGGATCCTTTCGAATGATGCGGGTCAATTAAAACGGTATCGTGACACGGGTCTTCTCTCAGAAGTGTTTCGGAATCCTACTAACTTGGATAAGTTGACGGGGACGGGAGCGATTGGCCATGTTCGCTATGCGACAGCTGGGGAAGCTTCGGTGGATAACATCCAGCCCTTCCTCTTTCGCTTTCATGATACCCAGTTTGGACTGGCCCACAACGGGAATTTGACCAATGCCAAGTCCCTCAAACGGGAGTTGGAAAATAACGGGGCGATCTTTAGCTCAACTTCTGATTCAGAAATCTTGGCCCACTTGATTCGTCGGAGCCACAACCCATCCTTCATGGGTAAGGTGAAAGAAGCCTTGAATACGGTGAAAGGTGGATTTGCTTACCTTCTCATGCTGGAAGATAAGCTGATTGCAGCCTTGGATCCAAATGGTTTCCGTCCTCTTTCAATTGGGAAAATGGCCAATGGCGCTATCGTGGTTTCATCTGAAACCTGTGCCTTTGAAGTGGTTGGAGCAGAGTGGATCCGCGATGTAAATCCAGGTGAAGTTGTGATTATTGATGATAACGGGATCACTTACGATAACTATACAACGGACACCCAATTGGCTGTTTGTTCGATGGAGTATATCTACTTTGCTCGTCCCGACTCCAATATCCAAGGAGTCAATGTCCATACAGCACGTAAACGTATGGGGGCTCAATTGGCACGTGAATTCAAACATGAAGCAGATATTGTGGTCGGTGTACCGAACTCTTCACTTAGTGCAGCCATGGGATTTGCGGAAGAATCCGGCCTACCAAATGAAATGGGCTTGATTAAAAACCAATACACCCAACGGACCTTTATTCAACCAACACAAGAACTACGGGAGCAAGGGGTTCGGATGAAGCTCTCTGCCGTATCCGGTGTCGTGAAAGGAAAACGGGTTGTCATGATTGATGATTCTATCGTACGTGGGACAACATCACGTCGGATTGTGAAGTTATTGAAAGAAGCAGGAGCTACAGAGGTCCACGTAGCAATCGGTAGCCCAGCCCTTGCCTACCCATGTTTCTACGGGATCGATATTCAAACACGTAAGGAATTGATTGCTGCCAATCACACAGTAGAGGAAACACGCGATATCATTGGTGCAGATAGCTTGACGTATTTGTCAATCGATGGCTTGATTGATTCTATTGGAATTGATACAGATGCCCCAAATGGCGGTCTTTGTGTGGCTTACTTTGATGGAAAATATCCAACGCCTTTGTATGACTACGAAGAATGCTATGTGGAAAGTTTGAAAGAACATACTTCTTTCTATTAAGAGCAGTGCAGAAGAAAAAAGAGGAAAAAATTATGTCTAAAAATGCTTATGCCCAATCGGGTGTGGACGTTGAAGCAGGTTATGAAGTTGTTGAACGTATCAAAAAACACGTAGCTCGTACGGAACGTGCAGGTGTCATGGGAGCTCTCGGTGGCTTCGGTGGTATGTTCGACCTTTCAAAAACAGGTGTCAAAGAGCCCGTTTTGATCTCAGGTACAGATGGTGTTGGTACCAAGTTGATGCTTGCCATCAAGTACGACAAACACGATACCATTGGTCAAGATTGTGTCGCTATGTGTGTTAACGATATCATCGCTGCAGGTGCGGAGCCCCTCTACTTCCTTGACTATATCGCAACTGGTAAAAATGAACCAGCTAAATTGGAACAGGTCGTTGCTGGTGTTGCAGAAGGCTGTGTGCAGGCTGGTGCAGCCCTTATTGGTGGCGAAACAGCTGAAATGCCTGGTATGTATGGTGAAGATGACTATGATTTGGCCGGGTTTGCTGTCGGTGTGGCTGAAAAATCTCAAATCATTGACGGTTCAAAAGTAGCTGAAGGCGATGTGATTCTTGGACTTGCTTCAAGCGGTATCCACTCAAATGGTTACTCACTCGTTCGTCGTGTCTTTGCTGATTACACAGGTGAAGAAGTTCTTCCAGAATTGGAAGGCAAAAAACTTAAAGACGTTCTTTTGGAACCAACTCGTATCTACGTCAAAGCAGCTTTGCCACTCATCAAAGAAGAATTGGTTAACGGTATTGCCCACATCACAGGTGGTGGTTTCATCGAAAATGTACCACGGATGTTCTCAGATGACTTGGCTGCTGAAATTGATGAAAGCAAAGTGCCAGTTCTTCCAATTTTCAAAGCCCTTGAAAAATATGGTCAAATCAAACATGAAGAAATGTTTGAAATCTTCAACATGGGGGTTGGTCTCATGCTTGCGGTGAAACCAGAAAATGTTGAACGTGTCAAAGAACTTCTTGACGAACCTGTTTATGAAATCGGTCGGATTGTGAAGAAAGATGGCGCAAGTGTGGTGATTAAATAATGGTGCTATCACCATTTTATACGGAGAAATTGTAGAAAGGAGTGTTTAGTTAGCAAGCCTAACTGAACACGGGACTCATTTTCTAGGAAAAAAGAGAAATCATTTTGTGGGCAAGCCCCCAGCAATGATTTCCTATTTTTCTACGAAACTGTTCGGCTAGCCGAAACGTCCCTTTGTATCGAATATGAAGATTGCTGTTTTTGCCTCTGGCAACGGCTCAAACTTTCAGGTGATTGCGGAACAATTTCCAGTAGAATTTGTTTTTTCAGATCATCGTGATGCCTATGTCTTAGAACGTGCCAAAAACCTTGGTGTGGTGAGCCATGCCTTTGAACTCAAAGAATTTGACAATAAAGTGGATTATGAAGAAGCTATCGTCAAACTCTTGGATGAACACCAGATAGATTTGGTTTGCTTGGCCGGCTATATGAAAATCGTCGGACCAACCTTGCTAGCAGCTTATGAAGGTCGTATCATCAATATTCACCCAGCCTATCTTCCAGAATTTCCAGGTGCTCATGGCATTGAGGATGCTTGGAATGCGGGTGTTGCTGAGAGCGGTGTGACGATTCATTGGGTGGATTCTGGCGTTGATACCGGTAAGGTCATCAAGCAAGTCCGTGTACCACGCCTTGAAGGGGATACCCTTGATACTTTCGAGACGCGCATCCATGAAACAGAGTACAAGCTCTATCCAGAAGTGTTGGATGTTTTGGGAGTTGCACGAAAATAAGGAAGCAATTGATCGGAAAGAACATTTTCGACTGTAGCAGATAAAGAACTTTTTTAAAAAAGGAAAAGAAAGAACATGACTAAACGCGTACTAATTAGTGTTTCAGACAAAGCGGGTATTGTTGAATTTGCCCAAGAACTCAAAAAACTCGGTTGGGACATCATCTCAACAGGTGGGACTAAAGTTGCCCTTGACAATGCTGGGGTAGATAACATTGCTATCGACGATGTGACTGGTTTCCCAGAAATGATGGACGGTCGTGTGAAGACCCTTCACCCAAATATTCACGGTGGTCTTCTTGCTCGACGTGATCTCGATAGCCACCTGGAGGCTGCTAAGGTCAACAAGATTGAGTTGATCGACCTTGTGGTGGTCAACCTTTATCCATTCAAGGAAACGATTCTTAAACCAGATGTAACTTACGCGGACGCAGTTGAAAATATCGATATCGGTGGGCCATCCATGCTTCGTTCAGCAGCGAAAAACCACGCTAGCGTAACAGTTGTGGTAGACCCTGCTGACTATGCTGTGGTTTTGGACGAATTTGCAGCCAACGGCGAAACAAGTTACGAAACTCGCCAACGTTTGGCAGCGAAAGTCTTCCGCCACACAGCAGCCTATGATGCGTTGATTGCTGAATACTTCACAGCTCAAGTGGGTGAAGAAAAACCTGAAAAACTCACTTTGACTTATGATCTTAAGCAACCAATGCGTTACGGGGAAAACCCTCAACAAGATGCAGACTTCTACCAAAAGGCCTTGCCAACGGATTACTCCATTGCATCAGCGAAACAGCTGAACGGTAAAGAATTGTCCTTCAACAATATCCGTGACGCTGATGCCGCTATTCGGATCATCCGTGATTTCAAAGACCGTCCAACCGTTGTGGCTCTTAAACACATGAACCCATGTGGGATTGGTCAAGCTGACGATATCGAAACTGCTTGGGATTATGCTTATGAATCTGATCCAGTATCGATTTTCGGTGGAATAGTAGTCCTCAACCGTGAAGTTGACGCTGCGACAGCTAAAAAGATGCACGGTGTTTTCCTTGAAATCATCATTGCACCAAGCTACACAGACGAAGCGCTTGAAATCTTGACTACCAAGAAGAAAAACTTGCGTATCCTTGCCTTGCCATTTGACGCTCAAGATGCTAGCGAAGTGGAAGCAGAATACACAGGAGTTGTTGGTGGTCTCCTGGTTCAAAACCAAGACGTGGTGAAAGAAAGCCCAGCTGACTGGCAAGTGGTGACGAAACGCCAACCAACTGAGATAGAAGCGACGGCTCTTGAGTTTGCTTGGAAGGCTATCAAGTACGTCAAATCAAACGGGATCATCGTGACCAACGACCACATGACACTTGGTGTTGGCCCAGGTCAAACCAACCGTGTGGCTTCCGTCCGCATCGCTATTGACCAAGCTAAAGACCGTCTGGATGGCGCTGTTCTTGCTTCCGATGCCTTCTTCCCATTTGCGGATAACGTGGAAGAAATCGCTAAAGCAGGGATTAAAGCGATCATCCAACCAGGTGGATCCGTTCGTGACCAAGAGTCAATCGAAGCTGCTGATAAATATGGTTTGACCATGATCTTTACAGGCGTCAGACATTTTAGACATTAATCAAAAAAGGCACTCATTCAACGATGAGTGTCTTTTCTGCTAATTAAGAAGACCTTAATCTGGGTAGATGTAGGTGACGGTTCCCCAGATGGAGTTGGTTGGGTCGAACCAACCGCGGAAGTTGTCGATATAGCGATGGCCGTTGTAGTTAGACTCTTGGATCTGAATTTTTTGTTCATGTTCGACATCCGTAACCAAGGCGACGTGCCCATATCCCCCATTGTCCCAACATGCGATGGCACCGACCTCTGGAGTGTCTCCTGTCCGGAATCCCACAGCGCGTGCACTAGCTGCCCACATGCCGCCATTTCCCCACCAGTTGTGGGCCCAAGGGGCTAATTCTTTGGCTCCCCAGGTGCACTCACCAATGGGGTAGGTGTTTCCCGGGGGTGTCGCGAGTGGAGTGAGCTTTGCCTTTTCCACTTGAAAGGTAGTGGGGAATAGCCCTTTTAGTTGTCCTTGGCTTTTCTGGTAGACGTGGAGATGAAATAGCCCGCTTCCCTTGTGTTTTTGAGCCTGAAAGCGCAGTTGGAAATGTCCAGGTGCAATCTTCTTTGCGGGATACCAGACCAGATCATCCTGCCCATTTTCTTCAGACCAGATGGGGAATACAATCTCGTCAACGTCTTCGAATAACTTGAGCTGGATGTCAAATTCTTGTGAGGAGATGGGTGTGATCGTGATTTTTGGCTGGGAAGAAGCCAGGTCTTTTTGCTGGACGCTGGTCGTGAGAGGGTAAAGACCGGTTAGCTGTTCATTTGCCTCCACCCCATAAACATGGACATGATAAAGTCCAGCTTGATCAGAATGATTGGTCAATGGTACTTGTAGGTCAAATCCCTTGTCACTGCGTTCCACAGGATACCAAATCAGGTCATCTTGGCCATTTTGGTCAGACCAGACGGGAACTTGGATCTTTTGATACTTATCCGGGACGTTTCCAAGATGAATCACCAGCTGCCCTTTTTCGGCATAGATAGCATTGGTCGTTTGATCTGCATGAGCAATAGAGGCTTGCATCCCCCATGTCGCACAAGTCAGTACGAGAAATTTTTTGATCGTTTGCATAATACTCCTTTTCGTCAATTAGTAGGTCTCACCTATACTATTCGGAAAAAAATGAGAAATAGGAGAAAATAGCAAAAAATGTTTGGATTCTACTGAAAATAGGAGACTTTTGCTGAAATCATTAGAATAAAACGAACGATTATGATATAATTTAATAAAATAATTCGCAAAAGAGGTTCGAGATGAAACTTTTGGTTGTTGGATCTGGCGGTCGTGAGCACGCGATTGCCAAAAAATTGTTGGAGTCTAAGGACGTTGAGCAGGTTTTTGTGGCTCCTGGTAATGACGGGATGCGATTAGATGGTTTGGATTTGATCAATATCGGAATTTCCGAACATTCTAAACTGATTGACTTCGCAAAAGTCAACGATATTGCTTGGACCTTTATCGGTCCAGATGATGCTCTTGCAGCTGGAATCGTGGATGATTTCAATGCAGCTGCTCTCAAGGCTTTTGGTCCGACAAAGGCTGCGGCTGAGCTGGAGTGGTCCAAGGATTTTGCTAAGGAAATCATGGTCAAATACGACGTTCCGACAGCAGCCTATGGCACATTTTCAGATTTTGAGGAAGCCAAGGCCTACATCGAGGAAAAAGGCGCTCCAATCGTCGTCAAGGCAGACGGCTTGGCCCTAGGTAAAGGTGTCGTCGTTGCTGAAACGGTTGAGCAAGCCGTCGAAGCTGCTCACGAGATGCTTTTGGACAATAAATTCGGTGATTCAGGTGCGCGTGTGGTCATCGAGGAATTCCTTGACGGGGAAGAGTTCTCTCTCTTTGCCTTTGTCAATGGGGACAAGTTCTACATCATGCCAACGGCTCAGGACCACAAACGTGCTTATGATGGCGACAAGGGTCCTAACACTGGTGGGATGGGTGCCTATGCGCCAGTTCCTCACTTGCCACAGAGTGTGGTTGACACAGCGGTTGACACCATTGTCAAGCCCGTTCTTGAAGGCATGATCAAAGAAGGGCGTCCCTACCTTGGTGTCCTTTATGCGGGACTTATCTTGACAGCTGACGGTCCTAAAGTCATCGAGTTCAACTCACGTTTTGGTGATCCTGAAACACAAATCATCTTGCCTCGTTTGACATCTGACTTTGCACAAAACATCACTGACATTTTGGAAGGCAAAGAGCCAACTATCACTTGGACGGACAAGGGTGTGACACTAGGCGTGGTTGTAGCCTCAAACGGATACCCACTCGCTTATGAGAAAGGTGTCAAGCTTCCAGCTAAGACAGAAGGCGACATCATCACTTACTATGCTGGTGCTAAATTCGCTGAAAATGGCCAAGACCTTCTTTCAAACGGAGGACGTGTCTACATGCTGGTCACAACAGCAGATACCGTCAAAGACGGCCAAAACATTATCTACAAGGAACTCAACAAACAAAACACAGAAGGCTTGTTCTACCGTACGGATATTGGTAGCAAGGCGAATAAATAAAACTCTTTGAAAATCTTCGATTGACTGTGTTAAAGCTCCTTGATGAACTTTAGTTCTATCTTCGTCGCTTTGCCTTGTCACTCTATGATTTTCTTCGAGTTTTCGAATATCAATGCTATATTAGGCGATGAAGTCGCCAAACACGATAATGGTCGTTTGATTTGCGAGCGTGAGCGAGCTAGTATAAGATAATCGTCGCAGTAGTGGAACTCCTAGTAGCAGAGCTACTAGGAGCGGAAAACTGGAGACTAAGGCTCCAGTTTTAGTAATGGAACGCTACAGGCGGTCGCTTACGTCCGCACTACAATAGACGATTATCAAAAAAGGAGAATAAATGAAACCAGTAATTTCCATTATCATGGGCTCAAAATCTGACTGGGCGACCATGCAAAAAACAGCAGAAGTCCTAGACCGATTCGGTGTAGCCTACGAAAAGAAAGTTGTTTCCGCACACCGTACACCAGACCTCATGTTCAGGCATGCAGAAGAGGCCCGTAGCCGTGGTATCAAAGTCATTATCGCAGGTGCGGGAGGCGCTGCTCACTTGCCAGGTATGGTCGCTGCAAAAACAACACTTCCTGTCATTGGGGTACCGGTCAAATCACGTGCCCTTAGTGGCGTGGACTCGCTCTACTCTATCGTCCAGATGCCGGGTGGCGTGCCTGTGGCGACAATGGCTATCGGTGAAGCGGGTGCGACAAACGCAGCCCTCTTTGCCCTCCGTCTCCTCTCAGTCGAGGATCAGGCTATTGCGACAGCATTGGCAGATTTCGCAGAAGAACAAGGAAAAATCGCAGAGGAGTCGACAAATGAGCTCATCTAAAACAATCGGAATTATCGGTGGCGGTCAGCTTGGTCAGATGATGGCCATTTCTGCTATCTACATGGGGCACAAGGTTATCGCGCTGGACCCAGCAGCGGATTGCCCAGCTTCCCGTGTGGCGGAAATCATCGTGGCACCTTATAATGATGTGGATGCCCTTCGTCAATTGGCTGAGCGTTGCGATGTTCTCACCTATGAATTTGAGAATGTAGATGCTGATGGTCTAGATGCTGTCATCAAGGATGGACAACTCCCTCAAGGTACCGACCTGCTTCGTATTTCTCAAAACCGTATCTTTGAAAAAGACTTTTTGTCAAACAAGGCTCAAGTTACCGTGGCACCTTACAAGGTTGTGACTTCTAGCCAAGACTTGACAGATATAGACCTGTCTAAAAACTATGTCCTCAAGACTGCGACCGGTGGCTACGATGGGCATGGTCAGAAGGTCATTCGTTCAGCAGAAGATTTGGAAGAAGCCAATTCGTTAGCCGACTCAGCTGACTGTGTCTTGGAAGAATTTGTCAATTTTGACCTCGAAATTTCTGTCATCGTGTCAGGAAATGGCAAGGATGTGACGGTTTTCCCAGTTCAGGAAAATATCCACCGCAACAATATCCTGTCTAAAACCATTGTGCCAGCACGCATTTCAGAAAGTCTAGCAGACAAGGCTAAATCCATGGCAGTTCGAATCGCTGAACAACTCAACCTGTCTGGAACCCTTTGTGTGGAAATGTTTGCGACAGCTGATGACATCATTGTCAACGAAATCGCGCCACGTCCGCACAATTCAGGGCACTACTCGATTGAAGCTTGCGACTTCTCACAATTCGACACACATATCTTGGGTGTTCTGGGAGCGCCACTTCCAGCAATCCACCTCCATGCGCCAGCCGTCATGCTCAATGTTCTCGGTCAACACGTCGAGGCTGCTGAAACATATGTGACAGAAAATCCAAGCGCCCACCTCCATTTGTATGGTAAAATAGAAGCGAAGCACAACCGCAAGATGGGACATGTGACCTTGTTTAGTGATGAACCAGATAATGTGGTTGAATTTGGGAAAGGAATTGATTTTTAAGTGAAAATAGCGATTCTAGGACTTGGGGTTATCGGGACCACGTATGCCTACGCCTTTCAAAAAGCAGGCCATCAAGTAGAACATGTATTGAGAGATAGTAAGAAAAGCACTGCTCCGAAGGAGTTGTCAGTTGAACTGCTAGATGGTCGCTACCATTCCAAGGGTGAAAATAAGCACGACACCTATGAGGTTCGTGTGGCAGAAGTCGATTCGGAATATGATTTTATTTTTCTCAGTGTGCGCCATGGGTTTGTCAAAGAAGCTGTGGAGACCTTGCAAAAAAATAATATCAAAAGCACTCTCGTTTTCTTCTGCAATTTCTGGGATACTCGAAAAGAGGTCCAAGAGTGGGCAGGGGATTACGACTATATTCTGGCCTTTCCGACAGCGGGCGGTCACATGCAAGAGAACCATTTGGATGGTGTCCTATTTGATCATTTAATGCTAGAAGGTGAGCAAAAAGCACACATTTCTAACTATGGTGATCTGACGACTTTACTGACTTCTGCAGATTTGAAGTGGGAAGTGCCTCATGATATGGTCGAGTGGATTTGGATTCACATGGCGATTAATGCAGGTGTCACTTCGACAGCTGCGCGTTCGGGGAATTTGGAAAATCCAGAAGAACTGGCTCTGAACTTGATGAATAGTTCTTCGGAATTATCATTGGCCATCAAGGCCATTCGAGAGGCTTTGAAAGTCGTAGAAGCACGTGGTGTAAATTTGAAGCTTTATAAAGCTGAACTCTTACCTTACAAAATTCCCGCTTGGATTGCAGGAAAAGCCATGAAAATCATGTTTGCGAAAAATGAGCTGACACGAAAAATCATGACCTTACACAATGATAAACAGGATATTTTCTACTGTTGTCAAAGTGTCTATCAGACCGGTAAGGAGTTAGGTGTCAAGATGCCCATTCTGGAAGCAAATATGAAGGGCATTTCGATTTAGGAGGTTTTATGATTCAACTCATCGTCAACGCATTTGTTGAAAAAGATAAGACTGGAGCAGTAGTCGAGGTCTTGTATGCTAGTAGCGATCACGAAAAAGTAAAAGCTAAGTATGAAGAGCTAACGGCTCAATATCCTGAAAACTATCTAGCTATCTATGATGTCCCACTGGATACGGATTTGAACACACTGGATCACTATCCGTCAGTGTGGATTGGAAAAGAAGAATTTGAGTAAAAGACTGTTGGTTGCTAGCTGATGTAATACATCAAAAGAAAGGAAAATTAAACATGATTGAACGTTACTCTCGCCCAGAAATGGCGAACATTTGGACTGAAGAAAATAAATACCGTGCTTGGCTTGAGGTGGAAATCTTGGCTGACGAGGCATGGGCTGAATTGGGAGAAATTCCTAAGGAAGATGTGGCTTTGATTCGTGAAAAAGCGGACTTTGACATCGACCGTATTTTGGAAATCGAGCAGCAAACTCGTCACGATGTGGTGGCCTTCACACGTGCGGTTTCTGAGACGCTTGGTGAAGAACGTAAGTGGGTTCACTATGGTTTGACATCTACTGACGTAGTAGATACTGCCTATGGTTACCTCTACAAACAGGCCAACGACATCATCCGTAAGGACCTTGAAAACTTCCTCAACATCATCGCTGACAAAGCGAAAGAGCACAAGTTCACTATCATGATGGGTCGTACCCACGGTGTGCACGCTGAGCCGACAACTTTTGGTCTTAAATTGGCTACTTGGTACAGCGAAATGAAGCGCAACATCGAGCGTTTCGAGCATGCGGCTGCTGGTGTGGAAGCTGGTAAGATTTCTGGTGCAGTTGGGAACTTTGCCAACATCCCACCATTTGTTGAAAAATACGTCTGCGATAAATTGGGTATCCGTGCTCAAGAAATCTCTACACAGGTCCTTCCTCGTGACCTTCACGCTGAGTACTTTGCAGTTCTTGCGAGCATCGCAACTTCTATCGAGCGTATGGCAACTGAAATCCGTGGTCTTCAAAAATCTGAACAACGTGAAGTGGAAGAGTTCTTTGCCAAAGGTCAAAAAGGATCTTCAGCAATGCCTCACAAGCGCAACCCGATCGGTTCTGAAAACATGACAGGTCTTGCGCGTGTGATCCGTGGTCACATGGTCACAGCTTACGAAAATGTGTCACTCTGGCATGAGCGTGATATCTCTCACTCATCAGCTGAGCGTATCATCGCACCAGACACAACCATCTTGATTGACTACATGCTCAACCGTTTCGGAAACATCGTTAAGAACTTGACAGTCTTCCCAGAAAACATGATTCGCAACATGAACTCTACATTTGGTTTGATCTTCAGCCAACGTGCCATGTTGACTTTGATTGAAAAAGGGATGACACGTGAGCAAGCTTACGACCTTGTTCAACCGAAGACTGCCCAATCATGGGATAACCAAGTAGACTTCAAACCACTTCTTGAGGCAGACCCAGAAGTGACATCACGCCTCACTCAAGAAGAAATCGATGAAATCTTTAACCCAACTTACTACACCAAACGGGTGGATGAAATCTTCGAACGCATCGGTTTGGGTGACTAATCGCAACGAAAAAGGGAATTTGAAAAATAGACGAAAAGAAGCAGAGAAATCTGCTTCTTTTTAAACTTTTTATAGCTAAATTATCACTAATTATATATATTTTTAAAGAGGTCTTTAGAAATCGTTTTCAACATGCTATAATGGAGTTATAAAAAAGACCGAGATGTCTCAGTCTTTTTGGTTCTTAGTGATCGCGGTCACAGGAGATGAACTTGATCTTGTAGTAATCACCGCGTTTATAAGTTTCCGTGTATTCAAGGATTTGGCCAGTCGCTTCTAGCTTGGTCATCTTCACTTGTTTGACCGTTGGGAAATTTTCGTCGATCTTCAATACCTTAGCAATCTTGCTTGGTGTAGGAAAGACGATTTCGTTGACTTCTTCGAAGTGCTCGTCATTCATATGAATGTGGTAGTCTTCTTTGAAGCGATCATAGATAGAGCTGTAGTATTCCAAATTTGGATAGTTTGGATTGATGTATTGTTCGGGAACATAGGTTTGGTGGAAGATATAGGTATCATCCCCTGTATGGCGAGTCCGTTCGATTTTATAATAGAATTGCGTTGGGTTGAGGCCTAGTTTGTCTAGGATGCTCAAGGTATTTCCACGTTTAATAGAGAGAACTTTGACTTTGGCCTTTTGGATTGGGAAGGTTTCAACATCTGAAAATTCTACCAGTTTGTGTTTTCGAGCACGAGAAACAAAGGTTCCTTTTCCTTGCTGACGGACAATGTAGCCATCAGCAGCGAGGTCGTTCAAAGCACGGACAACGGTGATAGAGCTGACATCATAAATTTTGATGAGTTCAGCTTCAGTATAAAATTTATCTCCATTTTCAAATTTTCCGGAGATAATTTGCTGCTTCAATTCATCTTTGATGTGTTGGTACTTTGGAATTGCCATAGTGCTACCTCTCTTTAGATTTCTCTTATTTAACCCTATTTTAACATATTTTTTATAAAAGTGTTGACATTTTTTAAATAATTTATTATATTAATAAATGAAAAGGGTTACATATAAGAAAGGGGGCGTTTATGGGAGTTTTTGAGATTCGCGATGCTTTCTATTTAAAAGATCAACCCTTCAAGATTTTATCCGGAGCGATCCATTATTTCCGAATTGACCCAGCAGACTGGTATCATTCCTTGTATAATCTAAAGGCTTTGGGTTTTAACACGGTTGAGACCTATGTCCCTTGGAATGCGCATGAACCCCGCAAAGGGCAGTTTGACTTTAGTGGTCGATTGGATCTAGAGCGTTTCATTCAAACAGCCCAGTCCCTAGGACTTTACATGATTGTAAGGCCGTCGCCCTTTATCTGTGCAGAGTGGGAATTTGGTGGATTACCAGCCTGGCTCTTGGAAGAAGACCTGCGAATCCGCTCATCAGACCCAGCCTTTATCGAAGCGGTGGATCGTTATTATGATCGCTTGCTTGGCTTGTTGACACCCTACCAAGTGGATCAAGGTGGTCCAATCCTCATGATGCAGGTGGAAAATGAGTACGGCTCTTATGGAGAAGATAAGGATTATCTGCGTGCCATTCGGGATTTGATGAAGGAAAAAGGCGTGACCTGTCCTCTCTTTACATCGGATGGGCCATGGCGAGCAACGCTAAGAACAGGAACCCTGATTGAAGAAGACCTCTTTGTGACGGGAAACTTCGGTTCCAAAGCAGCCTATAACTTTGGTCAGATGAAAGAATTCTTTGACGAATACGGCAAGAAATGGCCCTTGATGTGTATGGAATTCTGGGATGGCTGGTTTACCCGCTGGAAGGAACCCGTGATTCGAAGGGACCCAGAGGAGTTGGCAGAAGCTGTACATGAGGTCTTGGAGCTCGGCTCCATCAATCTCTATATGTTTCATGGCGGAACCAATTTCGGCTTCATGAATGGTTGCTCAGCTCGGGGTACGCTTGATTTGCCACAGGTGACATCCTATGACTATGGGGCTTTGCTCAATGAGCAGGGCAATCCGACGGAAAAGTATTATGCTATTCAAAAAATGATGGCGACCTACTATCCAGAGTATCCACAGATGGATCCGCTTGTGAAGTCGAGTTTATCTGAACGAACATTGGAGTTGACCAAAAAGACTAGTTTGTTCGGCAATTTAAACGAGATTGCTCAAGTCACAGAAAGTCTTTACCCACAGACCATGGAAGAAATCGACCACCCATTAGGCTATCTGCTCTATGAGACAGAAGTGGAAATGGATGCGGAAGAAGAGCGCTTGCGTATCATTGATGCGCGTGATCGGGTACAGGTGTATGCCAATGATCAGTTGATTGCCACTCAATACCAAGAAGAAATCGGTCAAGATCTTTTTTTAAACGGAAAAAAGAAAACGATTACAAACTTAAAACTCTTGATCGAAAACATGGGAAGAGTCAATTATGGGCACAAACTCTTAGCGGATACCCAACGAAAAGGAATCCGAACTGGGGTTTGTATCGATCTTCATTTCAAGCTTTATTGGAAACAATATGCGCTTGATTTTAGCCAACTGGACCGCTTGGATTTTTCGAAAGAATGGCAAGAAGGTCAACCAGCTTTTTATCAATTTGCTTTTCATCTAGATCAGGTTGAGGATACCTTCCTTGATATGACTGGATTTGGAAAAGGGATCGTTCTTGTAAATGGCCACCATATCGGTCGTTTCTGGGAAGTCGGACCGACCACTTCACTTTACGTGCCTCATGGTTTCCTCAAAGAAGGAGCTAATAGCCTGATCGTCTTTGAGACAGAAGGGCGTTACCAAGAGACACTTGAACTTGTTCAACAACCTACATTCAAAGAAGTAAAGGGGGAAAACTTATGACTATTGTAGGATGCCGTATTGATGGACGTTTGATCCACGGGCAGGTAGCCAATCTTTGGACTACCAAACTAAATGTTTCACGTATCATGGTGATCGATGATGAAGTCGCTCAAAATGATATCGAAAAAAGTGGCTTGAAACTAGCGACACCGCCGGGTGTTAAGCTCAGTATCTTGCCAGTCGCAAAGGCTGCGGAAAATATCTTGGCTGGAAAATATGATAGCCAACGACTCTTTATCGTAGCTCGCAAACCTGATCGTTTCCTTCGTTTGATCGAAGCAGGCGTTCAGCTTGAAACGCTGAATGTCGGCAATATGTCTCAATCCGATGAGACACGCGCGATTACCCGCTCGATCAATGTGGTGGATGCGGATGTGGAAGACTTCAACAAGATCCACGAAAAAGGTGTAAAGATTACGTCTCAAATGGTGCCAAACGACACTGCAGAAGACTTTATGAAGTTATTAAAGTAAAAGAAAATTTTTAGGAGGAAATTGTCATGATACAATGGTGGCAAATTTTACTACTTACTTTGTACTCAGCTTATCAAATCTGTGATGAGTTGACGATTGTTTCATCAGCAGGCTCACCAGTCTTTGCTGGTTTCATTACAGGACTTGTTATGGGGGATTTAGGAACAGGTCTCTTTATCGGAGCGTCTCTCCAATTGACAGTGCTCGGTGTAGGTACTTTCGGTGGAGCTTCTCGTATTGACGCCACTTCTGGTGCCGTTCTTGCAACTGCCTTTTCAGTAGCGCAAGGTATTAAACCAGAAATTGCGATTTCAACTATTGCCGTTCCCGTAGCTGCTCTCTTGACCTATGCAGATATCCTTGGCCGTATGAGTACTACTGCCTTTGCACACCGTATTGATGCGGCGATCGAACGCTTTGATTATAAAGGGATTGAACGCAACTACCTTCTTGGTGCTGTTCCTTGGGCTCTCTCTCGTGCCCTTCCAGTCTTCTTGGCTCTTGCCTTTGGTGGTGCTTTTGTCCAATCTGTTGTTGACTTTGTTGCAAAATATCAATGGTTCGCAAACGGCTTGACTCTTGCAGGACGTATGCTTCCTGGTCTTGGATTTGCGATCTTGCTTCACTACTTGCCTGTGAAACGTCACCTTCACTATCTTGCCCTTGGTTTTGGCTTGACAGCGATGTTGACAGTGCTTTACAGCAATGTTCAAAGTGTTGGTGCTGCAATTTCTGCTATGCTTGGAACAGATGCGTTTGCAAAACTTCCAAAAGAACAAATGGTTGCCTTCACAAACAACTTCAAATCTGTATCTATGATCGGGGTTGCCATCATCGGTATCTTCCTTGCAGTGCAACACTTTAAAAACAGCCAACGTACAGTTGTAGCTGCTCCAGCAAGCAATGTAGAAAGCGGGGAAATTGAAGATGACGAATTCTAATAACTACAAACTCACTAAAGAGGATTTTAAACAAATCAACAAACGTAGCCTCTTCACCTTCCAATTAGGTTGGAACTACGAACGGATGCAGGCTTCTGGTTACCTTTACATGCTTCTTCCACAATTGCGGAAAATGTATGGAGATGGCACACCTGAATTGAAAGAAATGATGAAATTGCATACGCAATTCTTCAATACTTCTCCATTCTTCCACACCATTATCACTGGTTTTGATTTGGCTTTGGAAGAAAAAGATGGTGTCAACTCTAAAGATGCGGTTAACGGGATCAAGACAGGTCTCATGGGACCATTTGCCCCTCTTGGAGACTCTATCTTTGGATCTTTGGTTCCAGCTATTATGGGATCTATTGCAGCAACCATCGCGTCACAAGGTCAACCATGGGGTATCTTCCTTTGGATTGCTGTGGCAGTTGCTTATGATATCTTCCGTTGGAAACAGTTGGAATTCGCTTATAAAGAAGGTACCAACTTAATCAACAACATGCAAAGTACCTTGACAGCTTTGATCGAAGCAGCTTCTGTACTTGGTATCTTCATGGTCGGTGCCTTGATTGCAACGATGATCAATGTGGATGTAACCTGGATGCCACACATCGGGGACAAAGCCATCGATATCCAAGACATGCTCAATTTGATCTTCCCACGCTTGGTTCCAGCTATTATCACAGGTGTGATTTACTGGTTGCTTGGACGTAAAGGAATGAACTCAACTAAAGCTATCTTGTTGATTATCGTCGCAGCGATTGCCTTCTCTGCCTTTGGTCATTTCTGCTTCGGCATGCAGTAATGGAGTAGGGTATGGCAAAAGAGTTAGTACTGGTCAGCCATGGTCGCTTTTGTGAAGAGCTTAAAGCTAGCACAGAGATGATTATGGGGCCACAAGAATCCATCCATACGGTTGCACTCTTACCAGAAGAAGGGCCAGAAGACTTTACCGCTAAATTTGAAGCAACAGTCCAAGGTCTAGAAGACTATATTGTATTTGCCGATCTCTTGGGAGGAACTCCTTGCAACACTGTGAGTCGCTTGATCCTTGAAGGACGTGCGATTGACTTATACGCAGGGATGAATCTTCCGATGGTCATCGAATTCATCAATAGTAGCCTGACTGGTAATGAAGGGGACTACCCTGAACGTGCAAAAGAAAGTATTGTCAAGGTAAATGACCTCTTGTCAAACCTTGATGATGATGAAGATGAGTAGGTTGGTAGGGGAGTCTGGGAGCATCATCTCAGACTCCTTTCCCATTTATCAACGTTAGATTGTAGAAAGGAACAACAGGTTCTATGTTAGACTATACAAAAGAAGACTTGCAGGAGCTAGGAGCAGAGATCACAACACGTGAGATTTACCAACAACCAAGGGTTTGGAAAGAAACGGCTCGCTTGTACCAAGAAAGAAAAGCGGAAATAAAAGCTTTCTTAGAAAAGATTGGACAAGAGCATGACTATATCAAGGTCATCTTGACAGGGGCAGGGACCTCAGCCTATGTGGGTGATACCTTGGTTCCTTACTTGCAGGAAGTGCATGATGAACGCCACTGGAATTTCCAATCCATTGCGACGACGGATATCGTAGCTCATCCTCAAACCTATTTGAAAAAAGAGGTTCCGACGGTTTTAGTATCCTTTGCCCGGAGTGGTAATTCGCCAGAAAGTGTCGCCACCGTGCAGTTGGCCCAAGACCTGGTCGATGAGCTCTATCAGATCACCATTACCTGTGCTGAAGAAGGAAAACTGGCTTTGCAGGCGCATGGGGATGAGCGCAATCTCTTGCTTCTCCAACCTAAAGAAACCAATGATGCCGGCTTTGCCATGACATCCAGCTTCACCTCCATGCTCTTGACAGCTCTCTTGGTCTTTGATCCAAGCGAGGAAGAGATCAAGGAAAAACGAGTAGAAGAGCTGGTTCATCTATCTGAGCAAATCTTGGAGAAGGACCGTGCGGTCAAAGAAGTGGTCGATCTAGACTTTGAGCGCGTGATCTATCTGGGGGCAGGACCTTTCTTTGGTCTAGCTCATGAAGCCCAGCTCAAGATTTTGGAATTAACAGCAGGCAAAATCGCAACCATGTATGAGAGTCCTGTCGGTTTCCGTCACGGTCCAAAATCCCTCATTAATGACCAAACTCTCGTCTTGGTCTTTGGATCCATTGATCCTTATACCCGTCAGTATGATCTGGACTTAGTTCGCGAAGTTGCAGGAGATCAGATTGCCCGTCAAGTCGTCCTCTTGACCGATCAAGCTGCAGGGATCGAGCATGTACGGGAAGTGTTAGTGGAAGCTTCTGCAGACTCACTAGATATCTACCGTGCCTTCCCTTACATTATCTACGGTCAATTGATTTCTCTCTTGACTTCGCTCAAGGTGCAAAATCGCCCAGACACACCTTCACCGACTGGTACCGTCAATCGGGTTGTTCAAGGGGTGATCATTCATCCATTTCATAAAGAATAGCCACTAATTTTCTATAAAAAGTGGAGTGTTTCTTCTTGTGAAACTGATACAATGGAGAAAAACAGTGAGAGGAGAAGGTTTGTGAAACAGTATCAAGAAAGCGTGTTTGGAGAATGGCAGAATCAAGAGGTTCGGGCTTATCGCCTCGAAAATGACAAGGGCTACCAATTATCTGTCATGACCTATGGGGCGACGATCTTAGAATATGTGACACCGGATAAAGAAGACCAGTTTACGAATATTATTCTAGGCTTTGATCGCTTTGAGGACTATGTGGGCAATAGCCCTAAATATGGGGCTAGTATTGGCCCGGTAGCAGGCCGGATTGCAGGGGCAAGTTTTGAACTCAATGGAGAGACCTATCATTTGGAAGCTAATAACGGTGCTAACTGCAACCACAGTGGATCAACAGGCTGGGACAGCGCTTTGTTTAGCGTGGAGTCGGTAACGGATCAGGAAATTACCCTATACACAGAACGTGCAGATGGAACCGGTGGTTTCCCTGGAAATCTCAAGGTCTGGGTAACCTATGGTTTGACGGAAGATGGTGAACTTGAGATTGCCTATCGGGTAGAAACGGATCAAGATACCTTGGTCAACCCGACCAACCACAGCTATTTCAACCTATCAGGCAACTTCACCCAGCCGATCAATGACCATGTCTTTCAGATCAACCATCAAGGGCTTTACCCTATCCATCCAGACGGTGTTCCTCTTCAGACCGTGGATAGAGAAAGTCCTGTTGTCCAGCATCTCTACCAAGCAATGCTCTTGGAGGATCTTTTTAAGGACTCTGATCCGCAAATCCGTCTGGTAGAAGGATTAGACCATCCATTTGCTCTTCCAGAAGGGCATGAAAATGCCGGCTTTCTTTACCATCAGCCATCTGGACGTTTTTTGACCTTTAAGTCAGAAGCCCCAGCCTTGGTAGTTTATTCAGCCAATTTCGTAGACGAAACTGTTCATCTGCAAGGCCAACCAATGGTTCAGCACAATGGCTTGGCTCTAGAATTCCAAACAGTGCCAGACGCCATTCACAGTGACCAAGCTGAAAAGGTCATCTTGAGAGCAGGTCAAGTCTTCACCAGCAAGACTAGCTACCATGCCATCGCTAAGAAATAAGGAGGAAAGGGGAGTGGCCAAACAAGGATGTGAAATCCTTGCTTGAGACCTCCTCTTTTTCTCGAAAAAAATTTTTTAGAAAAACTATAAGGAAAGTTTAAGCTTCCTATCGTATACTAATACCATCATCAAAGACCTCCTAACTTTGAATGATAAAACTCCTAAAACTTTTTCATAATAATCTCCCTATAAGAGCCACCAAAACCGGTGGCTTTTTTCTATGTACCTTAGCGAACGTTAGTGAGCTTAGGTACATTGATGCAGTTTGAGCGGAGTGAAAACTACGTTCCTTATTTCTTAGCAAACGTTAGTGAGTTTAGGTATGTTGACGCAGTTCGAACGCTAGTGAGAACTACGATCTTTAAAAAACACATTCTATTTATGGTACCGAAGGTATCATTTTTTGCTATAATAGACTGTATGAGTAGAATTTTAGACAATGAAATCATGGGCGATGAAGAGGCCGTTGAACGGACGTTGCGCCCGCAATATTTACATGAATATATCGGTCAAGATAAGGTCAAGGACCAGCTGAAAATCTTTATTGAGGCGGCTAAGCTTCGGGATGAGGCGCTGGATCATGTCCTTCTTTTTGGCCCTCCGGGGCTTGGGAAAACCACCATGGCCTTTGTCATCGCTAATGAACTGGGCGTCAATCTCAAGCAGACTTCTGGTCCTGTCATTGAAAAGGCCGGTGACTTGGTAGCTATCCTCAATGATCTAGAACCGGGGGATGTCCTCTTTATCGATGAGATCCACCGTCTTCCTATGTCAGTCGAAGAAGTGCTTTACAGTGCCATGGAAGATTTTTACATCGACATTATGATTGGCGCTGGGGAGAGCAGCCGGAGTGTCCATCTGCACCTTCCTCCTTTCACTCTGATTGGGGCGACGACTCGAGCGGGTATGCTGTCCAATCCCTTGCGTGCTCGCTTTGGAATTACGGGGCACATGGAATACTATGAACAAGATGATTTGACAGAGATTGTCGAGCGGACCGCCGAGATCTTTGAGATGGAAATTACCCACGAGGCTGCCGAAGAGCTTTCTCTTCGTAGTCGTGGGACTCCTCGGATTGCCAACCGATTGCTGAAGCGGGTGCGCGATTTTGCTCAGATTATGGGCGATGGCTTGATTGACGATACCATTACCGACAAGGCCCTCTCTATGCTAGATGTGGACCATGAAGGACTGGACTATGTCGATCAAAAGATCCTGCGCACCATGATTGAAATGTACGGCGGTGGCCCGGTCGGGCTTGGGACTCTATCGGTCAATATTGCCGAAGAGAGGGAGACCGTAGAAGATATGTATGAGCCTTACTTGATTCAAAAAGGCTTTATCATGCGGACTCGGACAGGGCGCGTGGCGACCCGCAAGGCTTATGAACACCTGGGTTATCCCTACAATGGAGACTAGAAGAAGATGCTGACGGAAGAAACATTAGTAGAACAGATCAAAGCGGATCCGGAGATGATGACTGTCTTGGCCATTATTCGAGATCTAGACTTGGCAGATGCCTGGTTAGCGGCGGGCGCGGTGCGCAATTTCATCTGGAACCAGCTCTCTGGAAAACCAGGGTTTGACGCGACAACCGATATGGATCTGGTCTTTTATGACCCTACGATCAGCTATAAGGAGACTCTGCAGATCGAGCAGGAATTAAAGAAGACCTATCCTCAGTACGCTTGGGAAGTCAAAAATCAAGTCTATATGCACCAGCATAGTCCTGGGACGGCTCCTTATCGCAGTGCTTGTGACGCGGTTTCTAAATACCCCGAGCAGTGTACGGCTCTTGCGGTTCGCTTAAGGAAAGATGGTCAGCTAGAGCTCTTTCTCCCTTATGGGACAAGGGATATCGAAGACTTTATTGTTCAGCCAACTCCGCATTTTTTAGCCAGTCCAGAGCGTTTAGCGGTTTATACAGAGCGTATGAAAAAGAAAAATTGGCAGAGTAAATGGCCTCCATTAGAGGTTCGTTTTCCAAAATAGAGAAACAGATCAGATTTGAAAAAGGAATCTGATTTTTCTTTAAAATGATGGAGCCACTTTGTCATCTTTCTGTCACATTTTTGTTATAATAGTAATAGTATGCTGGTTTTCCATAGTGGAAAGCCAAGAGCTCAGCTAGGTTGGGCAGTCCGAACAAGGAGTTAGGTGGAATCATGAAAAAAATCGTCTTTGTCTGCTTAGGAAATATTTGTCGGAGCCCCATGGCGGAGTTTGTCATGAAGGACTTGACGGATCAGTATGAGATTGAAAGTCGGGCCACTTCTAGCTGGGAACATGGCAATCCCATCCATCGGGGAACCCAGAAAATCTTTCAACAACACCAGGTCCCGTATGATCCAGCCAAGACTTCCTTACAGATCAAGGAAGAGGATTTTTACAACTTTGATTTGATCCTAGGGATGGACGAAAACAATGTAGCAGATCTAAAGCAAATGGCTCCTGCAGGGACAGAGCACAAGATTCATCTTTTTGCTACAGAAAGTGTGCCAGATCCGTGGTATACCGGTGATTTTGAGGAAACCTATTCCAGAGTCCTGAGCGGCTGTAAGGATTGGTTAGATCAGTTAGCAACTTCTTAAGAGTTTGATATGTGAGAGAATACAGAATATGAAAGAATTTTATGAGACTTATAAGGTCTATCTGACGCGAAAAAATTTAGAAATAGCAGCATTAGTCGTGATTGTTCTATCTGCTTTGCTGGTTTTCCTTTCAGCCATTCCAGGTCAGGGCGTCTTGACCTTGGATAAGGGGGCGATCCGTTACGACGGAAGTTTGGTCCGTGGCAAGATGAATGGCAAGGGAACCGTCACCTTTAAAAATGGGGATACCTATACAGGTAACCTCGTCAACGGCTCTTTTAGCGGCTATGGTAAGTTTAAGTCCAAGGATGGTTGGACCTATGAAGGGCAGTTTGTTAACGGCCAGCCGGAGGGCAAAGGCACCTTAACCACAGAAGCCAACGTCGTATACAAAGGAACATTCAAGCAGGGGATTTATCAAAATGCGCATTAAATGGTTTTCACTAGTCCGTGTTACAGGACTCTTATTGGTATTGCTTTACCATTTCTTCCAAAAAGCCTTTCCTGGAGGCTTCATTGGGGTAGATATTTTCTTCACCTTCTCAGGATTTTTGATTACAGCGCTCTTGATCGATGAATTTGCGCGCAAGCAAGGAA
The DNA here is from genome assembly GCF_041431935.1 of Streptococcus sp. 27098_8_99. NCBI lineage: Bacteria > Bacillati > Bacillota > Bacilli > Lactobacillales > Streptococcaceae > Streptococcus > Streptococcus sp. 27098_8_99. The sequence continues at coordinate 37,373 of NZ_JAPVYQ010000005.1, forward strand.
TCGACTACCTGGCATTCTTGAAACGGCGCTTTTACCGGATCGTACCACCCCTTGTCTTTATGGTCTTGGTCGTGATGCCCTTTACCTTTATGGTCCAACGGGACTACGTGGCTGGTATTGGGACTCAGATTGCGGCGGTCTTCGGTTTTGTGACCAATTTCTTTGAGATGGCAACGGGTGGTAGTTACGAAAGTAACTTCATTCCACATCTCTTCCTTCATACCTGGAGTTTGGCCCTAGAAGTGCATTACTATGTGCTCTGGGCACTTTTGGCATGGTTCTTGGCTAAGCGGGCTAAGACGGTTGGGAAATACCGAGGTATGCTCTTCCTGGCATCCAGCGGGCTCTTTCTCTTCCCCTTCTTGTCCATGTTCATCCGTGCCTTTCTGACAGCCAATTTCTCTACCATCTATTTTTCTAGCTTCACTCACATCTTCCCCTTCTTTGCAGGATCATGCCTAGCAACGGTGACAGGGATTGCCAATGTCAGCCCGAACTTTACAAAGCTGGTGCAGTCTTGGAGCATGAAAAAGACCTTATCGGTCTTGGGTGGAAGCTTTGCCTTCTTGTTTGTGCTCAGTCTTTTCTTGCCATTTGATAGCTTGTGGACCTATCTGTTTGGCTTTTTAGCAGCGACAATCGCAGCTTGTGCCATGATTCTGTCGGCCCGCATTCTCCATGAGAAGACGCCAGATAAAAAAGAACCAGCCATCCTCAATTTCTTGGCAGATACCAGTTATGGTGTCTATCTTTTCCACTGGCCTTTCTTTATCATCTTCTCTCAACATTTGGGAAATATGATGGCAGCCCTTGTGACGACGATCGTTTCCTTGATTCTAACGGCTCTGTCCTTCTATATTTTGGAGCCAACCATTGCAGGCAAGGAACCTCGGGTCTTTGGTATGAAGATGGATCTCAGTTTTTTGACCAAGCCGATCTTTTACCTCATGATTCCACTGGCTCTCTTGATGGTCGGAATCTCCGCCTTTGCACCAACCGTCGGAGCTTTTGATGAGAGTTTGGTGGTGAGTGGGCTCAATCAAGCAGACAGCAAAATGCAGGTTACACGGACGCAGGTGGACAATGCAACTGCAACAGACTATAACGTCTCAAATGGTGTGACCATGATTGGTGATTCGGTTAACTTGCGAGCGCAGGACTACCTAACCAAAGCGATCCCGGGCATCCAGATCGATGCAGTGGTGAGCCGTCAGTTGGAAAATGGAATGAAGGTCTTTGAGACCGATATCTCCAATAAAGTTCTCCTAAAAAATGTAGTCATTGCTCTAGGAACTAATACCGTGAGCAACTACAAAGAGTTGCTGGATCAGTACGTTGAAAAACTTCCAAAAGGCCGTCGCTTGATCCTTGTGACACCATATGATGGTCGATATGCCAACGATCAGTCCAGTGAATCGGTTCAAACCCGACTTTATGAGTTGGAACTAGCTAAGAAATACGACTATATCACCATTGCGGACTGGTACCAAGTAGCAATTGAAAATCCAAATATTTGGGTGGGAACAGACTCTGTTCACTTCAATATGGAAACCAATGGTGGAGAACTCTATGCTCAAACAGTCAAAGAAGCTCTTGACAAGGCTGAAAAAGGTCCAGTTAAGAAGTAAAAATGCTTCTCTGAAACTGAAACAAAACAAATCCTAACAAAATAAAACAAAAAGCAACTTTTTACTTGTAAAAAGCTGCTTTTTTTAGTAAGATTAAGAAAACGCTTACAAAAATCAATTGAAAATATCACTTTGTGAAGAAAAAATTTTTTTAATTATTTTTTCACAATTTTGCTAGATAATTGCTTTCACAGCAATAGGATTGATAAAATTTTCACAAACTTCAAAAAAATCTTTGTGAAAGTTGCTTGGAAGTGTTTACAAAAATCTCAAAATAGAGTACAATTATATTGTGAAATAATTAACAAATCGAAATTTCTTACACTATTCTTGAAAATTTCCGAAAACATGAAAAAGTTCTAGAAAAGGATAAGGGTTTCAAACATTGGAGGAAAGCATCAAATGGCTGATAAAAAAACTCTCTCACCTGAAGAAAAGAAACTCGCTGCTGAAAAGCATGTAGACGAGTTGGTGCAAAAAGCGCTTGTGGCGCTTGAAGAGATGCGCAAATTGAACCAGGAGCAAGTGGACTACATTGTAGCGAAAGCATCTGTGGCTGCTCTTGACGCACACGGTGAGCTCGCTCTTCATGCTTATGAAGAAACTGGTCGTGGTGTCTTTGAAGACAAGGCGACTAAGAACTTGTTCGCTTGTGAACACGTAGTAAATAACATGCGTCACACCAAAACAGTTGGTGTCATTTCAGAAGATGACGTCACTGGTTTAACTTTGATTGCTGAGCCAGTCGGTGTTGTCTGCGGGATCACACCTACAACCAACCCTACTTCAACAGCAATCTTTAAAGCATTGATTTCCTTGAAGACACGGAACCCTATCGTCTTTGCCTTCCACCCATCTGCTCAAGAATCATCTGCTCATGCGGCACAAATCGTACGCGATGCGGCAATTGCAGCTGGAGCACCTGAGAACTGTGTGCAATGGATTACCCAACCTTCTATGGAAGCAACCAGTGCCCTTATGAACCATGAAGGAGTTGCTACGATCCTTGCGACCGGTGGGAATGCCATGGTTAAAGCGGCATACTCATGTGGGAAACCAGCTCTTGGGGTAGGTGCCGGAAACGTACCTGCTTATGTTGAAAAATCAGCTAACATCCGCCAAGCAGCACACGATATCGTCATGTCTAAATCATTTGACAACGGAATGGTCTGTGCGTCTGAACAAGCGGTCATCATCGATAAAGAAATCTACGATGAGTTTGTTGAAGAATTCAAATCTTACCACACTTACTTTGTCAACAAAAAAGAAAAAGCCCTTCTTGAAGAGTTCTGCTTCGGCGTAAAAGCCAACAGCAAGAACTGTGCAGGTGCGAAATTGAATGCGGACATCGTTGGGAAACCAGCAGCATGGATCGCTGAACAAGCTGGCTTCTCTGTACCGGAAGGAACCAATATCCTTGCGGCAGAATGTAAAGAAGTTGGCGAAAAAGAACCGTTGACTCGTGAAAAATTGTCACCAGTCATCGCTGTTTTGAAATCTGAAAGCCGTGAAGACGGAATTAACAAAGCTCGCCAAATGGTTGAATTCAACGGTCTTGGTCACTCAGCAGCCATCCATACTGCTGATGAAGAATTGACCAAAGAATTTGGTAAAGCAGTCAAAGCTATTCGTGTTATCTGCAACTCTCCTTCGACTTTCGGTGGTATCGGGGATGTTTACAATGCCTTCTTGCCATCATTGACACTTGGATGTGGTTCTTACGGACGCAACTCTGTTGGGGACAACGTTAGTGCCATCAACCTCTTGAATATCAAAAAAGTCGGACGCCGGAGAAATAACATGCAATGGATGAAACTTCCTTCAAAAACATACTTTGAACGTGATTCAATTGAATACCTACAAAAATGTCGTGACGTTGAACGTGTCATGATCGTTACAGACCACGCTATGGTAGAGCTTGGTTTCCTTGATCGTATCATCGAACAGCTTGACCTTCGTCGCAACAAGGTGGTTTACCAAATCTTTGCAGACGTAGAACCAGATCCAGATATCACAACCGTTGAACGTGGTACTGAGATCATGCGTGCCTTTAAACCAGATACCATCGTCGCTCTCGGTGGTGGATCTCCAATGGATGCGGCTAAAGTAATGTGGCTCTTCTACGAACAACCAGAAGTGGACTTCCGTGACTTGGTTCAAAAATTCATGGATATCCGTAAACGTGCCTTCAAGTTCCCATTGCTTGGTAAGAAGACCAAATTTATTGCGATCCCAACTACATCTGGTACAGGATCTGAAGTAACCCCATTTGCCGTTATCTCTGATAAAGAAAACAACCGTAAATACCCAATCGCTGACTACTCATTGACACCAACTGTTGCCATCGTAGACCCTGCCTTGGTATTGACAGTTCCTGGATCTGTTGCAGCAGACACTGGTATGGACGTTTTGACGCACGCGACTGAAGCTTACGTATCACAAATGGCAAGTGACTACACTGATGGTCTTGCTCTTCAAGCTATTAAACTTGTCTTTGAAAACTTGGAAAGCTCAGTGAAGAATGCGGACTTCCATTCACGTGAAAAGATGCACAATGCGTCAACCATCGCAGGTATGGCCTTCGCCAATGCCTTCCTCGGTATTTCTCACTCCATGGCCCACAAGATCGGTGCGCAATTCCACACCATCCACGGACGGACCAATGCCATCTTGCTTCCATACGTTATCCGCTACAACGGTACACGCCCAGCCAAGACAGCTACATGGCCTAAGTACAACTACTACCGTGCAGATGAAAAATACCAAGATATCGCTCGTATGCTAGGACTTCCATGCTCTACTCCAGAAGAAGCCGTTGAAGCTTACGCAAAAGCTGTATACGAACTCGGTGAACGCGTAGGTATCGAAATGAACTTCAAAGCACAAGGCATCGATGAAAAAGAATGGAAGAAACATTCTCGTGAATTGGCCTTCCTTGCTTACGAAGATCAATGTTCACCAGCTAACCCACGTCTTCCAATGGTAGACCACATGCAAGAAATCATCGAAGATGCATACTATGGTTACAAAGAACGTCCAGGACGTCGTAAATAAGACACTAGAGAACAACTGATGTTTATCAGCTACCCCCTACTCTTTCGAGTGGGGGGATTTTTGATGGTATTTTCAAATTTTATGCTGACTATGGAAATTGTAAAATCGACTTTATCTTGGCGATTTAGAGTTGGAATTCTCTTTCTTTCATAGAAAATTAGACTTTTTTCAAAAATCTGTGCTATTTTTATAGCATTGCGAGCTAATTTATGTTACCCTATAATGTGTGAATCTGCTTGTAGTTGAAGGGTTATGATAGCTTTTCAGTTATAGGAAACAAATAATAAGGAACTTAGAAAGGAGGCCATCTCATATGGAGTTAGAAGGTGAAGTGCAAGGAAGACAAGATCAGGCACAGAAAATTATTGACATGCCCCAACGAGATCAGGGAACTTCCACTTCAGAAAATCAGCCATCATCTGCTTCGGTGGTCTCCATGTATGGGCAGGAAAGGCCTGGTCAAAGTAGTGGGCATTCGTCTAGTATTTCTAGTCTCCATCAGCAACTGGCAGGAGCATCTGGGACCCAGACTATTCAATTGCGGGAGGAATTGGTGCTGGCAGTAGCACAGAATGCTTCAGCGCAAGCCACTGTCTTTGAGGCAGAGGTCAAGGATAAACTGGAAGAGGCCAAGGAGATGGTTTCCCATAAAGTCGCTGAGGTGTCTCAAATGGCCCACAGTATGGCTCAATTTTTAACAGACGCAGAAGTGGAGCAACTATTAGGGGAGTTCTCCATGGATACTTGTTGGGACCAAGCAGTAGAGGCGGAGAACCTCGCCCAAGCAAAGGCCTACTCTACTCGCTTGTCAGATTTGGCGGGTCAGTTGGAGGCTGCATCAGCTCAATTGGTGGACTTGGACAAGGGACAAGCGACGGCCTTTGATTTTTCATAAGTAGGAGAAAAAAATGTTAGAGATCCTGGGAGAGGACAGAGAACGAATTGAGGAGCTCCATCGAGAGATTAAAAAGGAGCAAGAGCGGATTGCGATCCGAAGTTTGATTGCAACGCAAAAAGCCTTGATGATGTTGGAAGGGATGAGTTTGCAGGTAACCTTGGGCGGTCAATCCGAAAAGATGCGCTCTTTTGCTACAACGACCCTGGTTAGTGATTTGAAAGATGGATTTACAGGAGGAGCAGCGGACGCGGTAGAAATAGCACTGAAATCAGTGAAGAAGCCGATTTTATTGAGTCCGATTAAGGGAGGTATGTGATGTACCATTCAGGAAATAGTGAATTAGAACAACTAGAAGATCGACATTACCGCTTCAACCAGAAACTGAGCGAGTTGGAGTGGGATTATGCGGATATGCGTATGGATGTCCGCCAACATACAGAAAATTTAGTGGACTGGCTAAGTGCTCTGCATTTTCAAGCGCCAAGTGCGGAGGCCCAAAGTGGCTTGGAGCGTTTATTTGCCTTGCAAGAAGAGTTTGAGGCAGAACTCAAGCGCTATGAAGAGCGCTTAGAAGAAGAGCGTGAGCGCGAACAGCAAGAGTACTACAAGCAACGTCAACAATTAGAACAAGGTGATTGAAACATTCCTCTGGTAGAGATAAGAGGAATGTTTTTGTTTGCTCAAAAAACTTTTTAAAATATGCTTCGAACCATTGTAAACGCTTACTCTATATGTTATAATATCACAAAGAAATATACAGAACATGGTTTTATCAAACCAACAAAAAGGAGTCGCTTATGAAAGCTGCAACCTATGTATCTGCAGGCAATCTGCAACTGCTGGATCAAGCTCATCACCCACTACTTCAAACTCTCAGAAGTTAAAAAAAGCCTATGATGTCTTTAAACATGTAGGTGAAAGCCATGCACTCAAGGTCATTATCGAAAATGATATCAGTGAATGAAGTGGCAACTAATGTTTGTTCATAGTTTTTTTAGTAGGGCTGGGAGGTAACTTCTAGCCCTTTTTCAGAGGATTAAGAGATGAGAGATATAAAAAGTGAAATTGGGAAAAAACTAAGACGATTAAGAGAAGAAAAGGGGATGACGAGAGAAGTACTTTGTAATGATGAAAGTGAATTAACAGTTCGTCAGTTAGTACGTATTGAAAAGGGAGAGTCTTTGCCTAGCTTAAAAAAATTAGAATATATTGCGAATATGTTGGGTATTCCAGTGTCGAATATTGTAGATCATGAAAAAGCGGTATTGCCTCGTAGATATCTAGAATTGAAATTTCTAGTTACTCATTTTATGACATATGGGGATGAAGAACGGATAAGACTAAAGGAATCTTATTTTGATGAGATTTACGAATCGTATTTTGAAGATTTACCAGAAGAGGAACAAGTTGCTATTGAAGCTGTAGATGCAGCGTTAAATGTTTTTTCAACTGAGAAAGCTGAATATGGAGAAAATTTGATTGAGGAATATTTTGGGCAATTGATGACTAAAAAAGAATTTTCTCAAAATGATCTATTAATCATCAAATTATTTTTGTTCAAATGTCTCGCGAGAGCCAAGGATAAAAGAGATGCTATGGTTTTAGTTGATAAAATGATTGCTACCAAAAATTCATCTGATAAAACGAGCCTATATTTAATAACCAGAAATTTGATAGCGATGACTTCTATCTTATATCAAGATGAAGATTATGAACAGTTGGGTCCATATATAGATGAATTGGATAAATTGGTACAAGAAACTCAATATTTTCAACAAAAGCCGGGTATAGATATGATGAAAGGAACCTATGCATTCTACGTGGAAAAAGACATAGAAAAGGCAAAAGTATTTTATCACCAAGCAATGGTTTGCGCTCATTCATTTGGCGAATTTGATCTTGAAAATAAAATAAAAAAAGAAATGGAAAAACATTTTAAAAAATGAGGATGTGACATTTATGTCATGTCCATTTTATTTTTAAAGTGATACCATTGTTATTGAAGATGAAGTGGGAATAATAATTAGGTAGGGAAGATAATTATAACTATTACAGGAGGATGATTTTTTCAGATTTGATGGATGAAGTTATCATGTATAAATTATAATTTTCACTTCATATTTCTTGTAAATAACCTATTATAGTCTTATAATATAAGTGCAGAAAACGATTACATAACAGAAAGGTGTGATCTTATGAAACGGTTTCGTTATCATCATGAATTCTGGATGGACTTCCATTTCTGGATCTTGGTCTTGCTTTTAGCAGCTGTAGCTTTGACGATGCAGGCTCCGCTTTCGGTAGTTAGCCTAGCTTATCTTGCTTTTGTTGGGATTTTGATCCTTCTTCAGGTCTTTCAACCACCTGTATCGACACGTCAGTATCCAGAAGGTAGCTACCATTTCAATTGGACCTTCTATCGCGATACCCGACTGTATATCGATCTCTTTTTACTAGCAGGTCTCTTGGCAGGACCAATTGCTTCATCGGATATGGTCTATTGGATCTTGCTTGGAGCCGTCGTGGGCTCTATCGGCTTTGTATTTGTCGTAAAGGAAAAAGCGACTCAAAAGATGGCCTAGGGAATCATCATGTCCTAGATCTCTGAAACTAGTTTCAGGGATCTTTTTATTTTTTCTAAAATGTGAAACTATAATCCAATTGCACGATTAACATTGTAAGCGCTTCAAAAATAGATTATAATCATTTTACAAGTACTCGAGTTGCCTTATTATCAAAGGAGAAGGAGTTATGTCAAAGATTACAAAAGATGAACTGATTGAACAAATCAAAGATGGCATCATTGTTTCTTGTCAAGCCCTCCCTCATGAACCGCTCTATACAGAAGCAGGAGGAGTCATTCCTCTCTTGGTCAAAGCGGCTGAGCAGGGTGGAGCTGTCGGAATCCGAGCCAATAGTGTCCGGGATATCAAGGAAATCAAGGAAGTGACCAAGTTACCGATCATTGGGATTATCAAACGCGATTACCCACCTGAAGAACCCTTTATCACGGCTACTATGAAAGAAGTCGATGAGTTGGCAGCTTTGGATATCGCGGTCATTGCGCTTGATTGTACCAAACGTCCGCGTCATGATGGGCTTTCGATTAGTGACTTTATCCATCAAGTCAAAGAGAAATATCCTGACCAACTCTTGATGGCTGATATCTCTACTCTGGAAGAAGGATTGACAGCTGTCGAAGCGGGAGTGGACTTTGTCGGAACGACCCTTTCGGGCTATACGGACTACAGTCCAAAGGTTGATGGTCCAGATTTTGAACTGATTCATCGTCTCTGCCAAGCAGGAGTAGATGTCATCGCAGAAGGCAAGATCCACTACCCTGATCAGGCCAAGAAAATCCATGATCTCGGTGTTCGTGGTATCGTCGTAGGTGGCGCCATTACCCGACCAAAAGAGATTACAGAGCGCTTCGTCGCGGCCTTAAATTGAGAAAACAAAACAGTAGATTGAAGGAGGAGGAGACCGAATAGAGAGTAGTCGAATCTGAAACAAGAACAAGAATAGGCGTCCTCATTGAGGATAACCCCCTGTAAGAGTAATCTTACCGCAATTGTGAGGAGAAATCACATGAAAATGAAAAAAGTATTGTGCTCGTTGGTAGCTGGTGCAGCTCTTCTAGCACTCGCAGCTTGTGGCTCTGGCGGAGGATCAAAATCAGAATCTTCTGGTGGAAATTCTGGTAAAACAGAAATTACCTGGTGGGCATTCCCAGTCTTTACTCAAGAAAAAGCAGAAGATGGTGTCGGAACCTACGAAAAATCAATTATTGCAGCTTTTGAAAAAGCTAATCCAGATATCCACGTGAATTTGGAAACGATTGACTTCAAGTCAGGTCCTGAAAAGATCACAACTGCTATTGAAGCAGGAACTGCTCCAGATGTGCTCTTTGATGCGCCTGGACGGATCATTCAGTATGGTAAAAATGGAAAATTGGCTGATTTGAACGATCTCTTTACCGAAGATTTTGTCAAAGATGTCAATAATGAAAATATCATTCAAGCCAGCAAGGCAGGCGACACAGCTTACATGTATCCAATTAGTTCAGCACCATTCTACATGGCGATGAATAAGAAAATGCTCAAAGATGCAGGCGTGTTGGATCTTGTCAAAGAAGGCTGGACAACAGACGATTTTGAAAAAGTCTTGAAAGCCTTGAAAGACAAAGGCTACACACCAGGATCACTCTTCAGTAATGGTCAAGGTGGAGACCAAGGAACTCGTGCCTTCATTGCTAACCTTTACGGCGGTTCTGTTACAGATGAAAAAGTAACCAAGTATACAACCGATGATGCGAAATTTGTCAAAGGTTTGGAAAAAGCTTCTAAATGGATCAATGATGGCTTGATGATGAATGGTTCTCAATTCGATGGTGGAGCAGACATCCAAAACTTTGCGAATGGTCAAACTTCTTACACCATCTTGTGGGCGCCTTCACAAAACGGTATCCAAGCTAAATTGTTGGATGCAAGTAAGGTCGAAGTAGTAGAAGTGCCATTCCCATCTGACTCAGGCAAGCCAAAATTGGAATACCTTGTCAATGGATTTGCAGTCTTCAATAATAAAGATGAAAAGAAAATTGCTGCTGCTAAGAAATTTGTACAGTTCATCGCAGACGACAAAGAATGGGGTCCAAAAGATGTTGTGCGTACAGGAGCCTTCCCAGTTCGTAGTTCATTTGGTAAGTTGTACGATGACAAACGGATGGAAACCATCAGCACTTGGACAAAATACTACTCACCATACTACAACACAATCGACGGTTTTGCAGAAATGCGGACCCTATGGTTCCCAATGTTGCAATCTGTTTCAAACGGGGATGAAAAAGCAGAACCAGCTTTGAAGACCTTTACTGAAAAAGCAAACGAAACCATTACGAAAAAATAATCAGTCTATGAAGCGGACCTAAGTCTTTCATAGAAATGAGAATTTGCAGGCCCCTTCGAATCCGTATCTCTCTTTTTGGAATGGAACGAAGGGGTCTTGATTCTTTCTGGATCTTCTTTTCTTAAGTCGTAAGATATGTTTAGAAAAGAAAATAGAAAAAGAACACTAGGAGGTGCCTTACTGTGAAGGTAAACAAAATCCGAATGAGGGAGACACTCGTTTCCTACGCATTCCTAGCACCCATTTTACTCTTCTTTACGGTCTTTGTCCTAGCACCCATGATCATGGGCTTTGTGACAAGTTTCTTCAACTATTCTATGACATCCTTTAAGTTTGTCGGTTTAGAAAATTATTCCCGTATGTTTGCGGATAAGGTCTTTGTGAAGTCCTTGATCAATACCGTCATCATCGTTATCGGATCCGTTCCGATCGTCGTATTGTTCTCCTTGTTTGTGGCCTCTCAGACCTACCATCAAAATGCGATTGCACGTTCCTTCTACCGTTTCGTCTTCTTCCTTCCAGTTGTTACAGGGAGTGTAGCGGTAACGGTTGTATGGAAATGGATCTATGATCCACTATCAGGGATTTTGAACTTTGTGTTGAAATCTGGACATGTCATCAACCAAAACATTTCTTGGTTGGGGGATAAACATTGGGCTTTGATGGCCATCATCATTATTTTGTTGACCACTTCAGTTGGTCAACCGATCATCCTCTACATCGCTGCTATGGGAAATATTGATAATTCCCTCGTAGAAGCCGCGCGTGTGGATGGTGCGACAGAACTGCAAGTTTTCTGGAAGATCAAATGGCCAAGCTTGTTGCCAACAACTTTGTACATTGCGATCATCACGACCATTAACTCTTTCCAATGTTTCGCCTTGATCCAATTGTTGACATCTGGTGGTCCTAACTACTCAACGAGTACCCTTATGTACTACCTCTATGAAAAAGCCTTTAAACTCTCTGAATACGGTTATGCCAACACCATGGGTGTCTTCCTTGCGGTGATGATTGCCATTATCAGTTTTGCGCAATTCAAGATCCTCGGAAACGACGTAGAATACTAAAGAAAGGAGCCTCAGATGAAACCAACACAAAAGAAACCCATCACTGCCTTTACAGTGATTTCAACGATCATTTTGCTCCTTTTGACAGTCTTGTTCATTTTCCCATTTTATTGGATTTTGACAGGGGCCTTTAAGTCTCAGCCAGATACCATTATGATCCCACCTCAATGGTGGCCAAAGATACCAACCATGGAAAACTTCCAACAGTTGATGGTACAAAACCCAGCCCTACAATGGTTGTGGAATAGTGTCTTCATCTCTCTAGCAACCATGCTTTTGGTGTGTATGACCTCTTCCTTGGCAGGTTATGTCTTGGCTAAGAAACGCTTCTATGGGCAACGAATTCTCTTTGCTATCTTTATCGCGGCCATGGCCCTTCCGAAACAAGTTGTCTTAGTTCCATTGGTACGGATTATTAACTTTATGGGAATCCATGATACCCTTGCAGCGGTTATTCTACCATTGGTTGGATGGCCATTCGGGGTCTTCTTGATGAAGCAATTTAGTGAAAACATCCCAACAGAACTCTTAGAATCTGCTAAGATCGATGGTTGTGGAGAGTTGCGAACTTTCTGGAGCGTTGCCTTCCCAATTGTCAAACCGGGATTTGCAGCCCTTGCCATCTTTACCTTTATCAACACCTGGAACGACTACTTTATGCAATTGGTAATGCTGACCTCTCGTCAAAACTTGACTATTTCACTAGGGGTTGCGACCATGCAGGCTGAAATGGCCACCAACTATGGCTTGATCATGGCTGGGGCAGCCCTAGCTGCAGTGCCAATCGTTACGGTCTTCCTCGTGTTCCAAAAATCCTTTACACAAGGGATTACCATGGGAGCGGTCAAAGGATAAGTCGTCTGCTTGGACAAACGATAGTTGTGTACAGATCGGTTTGCTAGGCTGAGAAGTATCGAAAGGATGAGAATATGATATTTGATGATTTAAAAAACATCACCTTTTACAAAGGAATCCACCCCAATCTGGATCAGGCCATTGACTTTCTCTATGAGCATCGGAAGGATTCTTTTGAATTGGGGAGATACGATATTGATGGGGATAAGGTCTTTCTCGTCGTTCAAGAAAATACCCTCAACAAAGCAGAAAACGATCGCTTTGAACACCACAAAAGATATGCCGATTTGCATTTATTAGTAGAAGGGCATGAGTTTTCGAGTTATGGATCTCGTGTGACAGGTGAGGCTATCGCATTTGATGAAGCATCGGACATCGGTTTTGTCCATTGTCAGGAGTCTTATCCGCTTCATCTAGGCTATCATAATTTTGCGATTTTCTTTCCAGAGGAGCCTCACCAACCCAATGGCTATGCAGGGCAAGAAGATATCGTGAAAAAATATCTATTTAAAATTGCGATCGATTGATCACGTTAGAAAGGAATGCCTATGTCATCTAAGGGGGCAGGATTGATCAAAACCGTTTTTAACACGGACAATGTAGTGATGCGTATCAGTGAGAAGGTTCTTGACTTGGTAACCGTTAATCTTTTATTTGTGCTAAGTTGTTTACCAGTTCTCACGATTGGAATTGCGAAAATTAGTTTGTATCAGACCTTATTTGCCATTAAGCACCAGCGTCGTGTTCCGGTGATTCGTAGTTATGCGAAGGCTTTTCGGGACAATTGGAAAATAGGCTTGCAACTAGGAAGTTTAGAACTGATTGTTGCAGGTATTTGTCTCTTTGATTTATTCTTATTTTGGGGGCAAACTTCCCTAGCTTTCCAAGCTTTGAAAACCATTTGTTTAGGCCTCTTTCTCTTTCTTGTGTTGATCTTATTGGCTGCTTATCCGATTGCGGCCCGCTACCAATTGGATTGGAAAGAGTGTTTGCAAAAAGCCATGATTGTGACAGGCTTGCATTTTCCTTGGTTCTTCGTCATGGGAAGTGCTCTCTTGCTTCTATGTATGGCTCTTGCAAGCTCAGTTTTAGCTTTCCTATTGGGGCTTATGATCTTTTTCCTGTTCGGCTTTTCAAGCTTGGCTTTTGCACAAGTTGGATTAATGGAAAAGATTTTCGCCCAGTACCAAGAATAAAATGAATTTATTAATGACAAAAGGAGAAAAAATGTCTGATTTAAAAAAATATGAAGGAGTCATCCCCGCTTTTTACGCCTGCTATGATGACCAAGGAGAAATTAGCCCGGAGCGGGTACGTGCGCTGGTAGAATATTTTATCGCGAAAGGTGTGCAGGGCTTGTATGTCAACGGATCCTCTGGCGAATGTATTTACCAGAGCGTGGCCGATCGAAAGCTGATCTTGGAAGAAGTGATGGCAGTAGCTAAAGGGAAATTGACCATCATTGCTCACGTAGCCTGCAACAACACAAAGGATAGCGTGGAATTGGCACGACATGCAGAAAAACTAGGAGTGGATGCCATTGCGGCCATTCCGCCGATCTATTTCCGCTTGCCAGAATACAGTGTGGCCCACTACTGGAATGAAATCAGTGCAGCCGCACCCAATACAGACTTTGTCATCTATAATATCCCGCAATTGGCAGGGGTTGCTTTGACACCGAGCCTTTACAAGGAAATGTTGAAAAACCAACGGGTGATTGGGGTCAAGAATTCTTCGATGCCTGTTCAGGACATTCAAACCTTTGCTTCTTTAGGAGGCGACGACCACATTGTCTTTAATGGTCCAGATGAACAATTCTTAGGTGGCCGTCTCATGGGAGCGCATGCTGGGATCGGTGGTACCTATGGTGCGATGCCAGAACTTTTCTTGAAGCTCAATCAGCTGATTGCTGAGAAAGACTTAGAGACTGCGCGTGCCTTGCAGTTTGCCATCAATGACATTATCGGAGTCTTGACGTCTGCTCATGGCAATATGTATGCGGTCATCAAAGCGGTTTTGCGCATCAATGAAGGTTTGGACTTGGGATCTGTTCGCTCCCCTTTGACGCCAGTAGTAGAAGCGGATCAAGAAGTGATTCAACGTGCTGCTCAACTCATTCAGGACACAAAAGCCAGATTCCTTTGATCAAAGGAGGTCTAGATGAATCCATATGTTGTAATTGATATCGGAGGGACCAGCATCAAGTATGGTCTAGCTGATGCAAAAGGGCAACTCCTAGAGACCCATGAAATGCCAACGGAGGCCCAAAAAGGAGGACCTCACATTCTTAACACAACAAAGGAAATCGTAGCCCGTTATTTGAAGAAGCATCCCTTGGCAGGGGTTGCGATTTCTTCGGCCGGGATGGTCGATCCTGATAAGGGAGAAATCTTTTATGCTGGACCACAAATTCCCAACTATGCCGGCACCCAATTCAAAAAAGAAATCGAAGAGACCTTTCAGATCCCTTGCGAGATTGAAAATGATGTCAACTGTGCCGGTCTCGCAGAGGTTACTACAGGCCATGCAAAAGGATCGAACAATGCTGTTTGCTTGACAATTGGGACAGGGATCGGCGGTTGCCTCTTGCTCGATGGTCAGGTCTTTCATGGCTTTAGCAATTCAGCCTGTGAGGTTGGCTATCTTCATTTGCCAGACGGTGCCTTTCAGGATCTAGCTTCAACGACGGCTTTGGTCGAGTATGTGGCAGAACATCATGGTGATCCTGTGGAACAGTGGAATGGTCGTCGGATCTTCAAGCGGGCAACGGAAGGAGATAAAATCTGTATGGCTGGAATTGATCGGATGGTGGCCTATCTTGGAAAAGGACTGGCCAATATCGTTTATGTGGTTAATCCAGAGGTCATCGTTCTTGGAGGGGGAATTATGGCTCAGGAAGCCATCCTGAAACCTAAAATCTATCAAACGCTGTGTGCGGAACTCGTTCCTAGCCTAGCAGATAAGATCCGTTTGGAATTTGCCCACCATCAAAACGCAGCGGGTATGTTGGGGGCTTACTACCACTTTAGACAAAAACATGGAACATAAAACAAGTCGCGCTGGCGACTTGTTTTTGATTCATCAAAAAAGCATGAAAGATGAAGAAAACCTGATCTTTCATGCTTTTTAAATAGGGAGACCATATTAAGATTTTCGAGAACGTTGATTAGAAAGCTTTTTGTTTTCCCAGTAGCTATTAAAGACAATTTCCTTTTGTTCTCGGCTTTTATTAAGGAAATGAGCATAGATCAAATCGACCACAATGAGGAGTGGTAAAATCGCAGAGATTCGATCGATATAGGTACTACTAGGAAGGGGTGCGGCCGGTAACACTTCTGTGAATCCTTGGTGGATAGCAGCAGGATTAGCGGTCACAAGAACCGTCTTAGCCCCTTTTTCTTTGGCATCCAAAAGACTGTCTGTAATGGAATTTGTGCTTCCTGATAATGAGAAACCGATGACTAAACAAGAGGAATCGAGAATACTGGTCGTCCATGTAAACCCATCTTGATCGGTTAGGGCTTCACAAACGACCCCTAGGCGCATAAAGCGCAATTTCATTTCTCGAGCGACTAAACCGGAACTACCAATCCCGAAGAAATAGACTCGGTCCACTTGATCAATTAGTTCAGCTACCTGATCTAATTGGGAATCTTTTACCAGACTTTCAGTGACGTTACTGATATGGTGGTAGCGTTGCAAGACACTGAGAGTGAGTTCGTCATGCTCTTGCACCTGTTTTTGATTTTTGGTTTCTTCGTTAAAGTGATAGACAAATTCCCGATAGCCAGTGAAGCCACATTTTTGAGAGAAACGCGTTAAAGCTGCCTTTGAGACATGGAGTAACTCCGTTACGCGAGAAGAGGACAGGGAGTGCTGTCGTGCTTCGGATGATAAAAAATATTGGGCAATGTCGCGTTCCATATCTGTTAACTCAGCTTCATGGCTGGCGATAATGGCGCGTAAATCTTGATCTTGTTTCACAGCAATCCTCCTTTCTCACGAGATGAAATAACAGGATGCTCCTATAATATATTACACATTATAACATGGGTAACCGCTTTATTCAAGTAAAAGAAATCAAGAAATACTGAAACTAGGAACAGGATATGCGAAAAGAAGAGAACGCTACCAATCTTGGCAGTAGGGGCTTGCTGGCTGTCCAAAATTTTCTGAAAATTCCCGGTTGGGCCTGAACAAACAATATGAATTGTGGTATAATTTAAGATAATTGTACTGTTGTTGGAAGAACAATAGTTGAATAAGGAGGTGTGACGATGTCGAATGCAACACTCGAGATGATGCAAGAGATCGAGCAAGCTGCTCAGGGCGTGATCGTAGGTTATGAAGCTCAAGTTGAACAAATCCGAACGGATTCGCGTGATCGCCTTGCAACAGTGGCACAGCATTACGATGAGGAAACCAAGCAATTGGTCACAGAGGCAGAAAAAAACGCCCAGGAAAGACTCGTCCGTTTAACGAAAGATCTGGAAGAAACGGTTGCGCGCAATGATGCCAAGGTACAAGAGGCGATGACCGATAAGCGAGCTGGGTTAGTTGAAGCCATTGTAGAAAAGGTGGTAGCAAGCTATGGCCGTTAGTCAGATGCAAAAACTGTCCCTCATCTTGCCCAAAGATGACTTGGACAGTCTCCTACTAGCGCTGCAGTCTGAGGCGAAAATCCAGATTTATGACCTAAGTGAGCATGAAGAATGGCAGGCTGCCTTTGAGGCAAATACCTTGTCTCAACCCTTGACAGAGGACAATCGTCAAGCCTTGGTAGAGCTGCAAAAACGTCAAGAACAAGTTGAAAAAATGATTCAGACTCTGGAGCCCTACATGCCTGAGAAGAAGGCCCTGCAAGCTCTGAAGGAAGAACCCTTAAGCTTGTCTTTTGATGACTTGCAGGCCCACGGGATGATTCGAGATGAGGATCTTCTATTGACCAAGTTGAAACGCCAATTGCGCGTGTTAGACAAGGCTCGCCAGAAGATTGCGGATGCAAAGGGTGAGATAGAGCGCTTAGAAAAATGGCGACCGTTAGAGGTGACGCCAGCTGCCCTCGCTACTTTTCACTATGTGCATGGCTTGATCGGGACCATCCCAAATAGCGATACAGACGCTGTTCGTTCTTCCTTAAAAGCTCATCCAGAGCTGGAGTTAGAAGAAGTCTTTACGTCTGAGACTGAACACGGCTATGTCATCTTGTATCGTTCGGGAGACCGTGTAGCTGTTCAGGAGCTTCTGGAAGACCATGGGTTCAAAGAATTGGACTATGAAGAAGAGCAAGTCCCAGCCGCTTACTTGGATCGCCTAGAAGGGGAAATCAAAGAGCAAGAAGCTGTAGTTGCAGCAACCCTAGCCGAGTTACAAAACTCCCAGAAGGAGCTGGACCAGCTCAAGTACCAGATGGATTACTTGCTGAGTTCGGGAGCTCGTGAGGAAGCCAAGTCGCTTCTTGCCAGCACGCAAAGCTTGGTAGCTCTAGAGGGTTGGATTGAAACCTCCCAAGTGGCCTCATTGCGAGACTTCTTGCAAGAAGGTTTTGGTTCTCGGGTCTTACTAGAGACACGCGATGTGACGGAAAAAGATTGGGATGACGTTCCGATCCAGTTGCGAAATAATGCCTTGGTAGAGCCCTTTGAATTAGTCACAGAGATGTACGCCCTGCCTAAGTATTACGAGAAAGATCCGACACCAATCGTTTCTCTCTTCTACTTTGTTTTCTTTGGCATGATGGTCGCAGATATCGGTTATGGACTGTTGCTAACGGTAGCGACAGGCTTTGCCCTTAAAGCCTTCAAGCTCAAGCCTGCTACAGCCAAGAACCTTCGTTTCTTCAGTCTCCTCGGGGTTTCAGTTGCCCTTTGGGGTGTGGTCTATGGCTCTTTCTTTGGATTTGAGATGCCTTTTGCCCTGATCAGTACGACCAGTAACGCCATGACCATCCTGATCCTCTCAGTGGTCTTTGGTTTTGTCACTGTCTTAGTTGGACTGTTCCTAGGGGGGATGAAAAATATTCGCCTCAAAGACTACACGGAAGCCTATAATGCTGGCTTTGCTTGGGTCTTGATCCTACTTGGTTTAATGCTTCTAGCAGTAGGCAATATCTTGCCAGGAATGAGCATTTTAGTTCCGGTTGGCAAGTGGTTAGCTATTTTGAATGCCATTGGGATATTGATTGTTTCCATTGTCAGTGCCAAGAAGCTATCCGGTCTAGCCTCTGGTCTCTTTAACCTCTACAATGTTAGTGGCTATGTCGGAGACTTGGTCAGCTTCACTCGTTTGATGGCCTTGGGCTTATCTGGAGCCAGTATCGGTTCAGCTTTTAACCTCATTGTCAATCTCTTTCCACCGCTTGGACGGTTTACGGTAGGGCTTGTGCTCTTTATCGTCCTACATGCCATTAATATGTTCCTGTCCTTCTTGTCAGGATATGTGCATGGAGCCCGTTTGATCTTTGTGGAGTTCTTTGGTAAGTTCTACGAAGGAGGAGGCAAGCCATTTCGTCCTCTCAAACCTTCTGAACGCTATATTAAAACAAAAAAATAAGTATTATCTTTAATAAATAGGAGTATATTCATGGAATCTTTAGCATCATATTTTTCAGCCCATGGGGGCGCCTTCTTTGCAGCATTTGGTGTGGCGATCGCCGTTGCACTTAGTGGAATGGGATCTGCCCTTGGGGTTGGTAAAACGGGTCAAGCAGCAGCAGCGCTCTTGAAAGAACAACCTGAAAAATTTGCCCAAGCCTTGATTTTGCAATTGTTGCCAGGTACACAAGGTTTGTACGGTTTCGTTATCGGGATCTTGATCTGGTTGCAAATTAAGCCAGATATGCCACTTGAAACAGGGGTCGCTTACTTCTTTACAGCTCTTCCAGTTGCGATCGTTGGTTATTTCTCAGCCAAACACCAAGGAAATGTTGCGACAGCAGGGATGCAAATCTTGGCCAAACGCCCTGAAGACATGATGAAAGGGGTTATCCTTGCGGCCATGGTTGAAACCTACGCCATCTTGGCCTTCGTTGTGTCCTTCCTATTGACCCTACGCGTCGGCTAAGACCTAGCTTTGATGGATTCGCCTTACGAGGCGAAAAACACAAGACGCATGCAATAGGAGAAAAAACGATATGGATGAACAAACCCAATTAAAGGATTCGATCTTGGCCCAAGCCCACGAAAAAGGGCGTAAACTCTTAGAAGAGGCCAAGGAAACCATCCTAAAAGAAGAGACTGCGCAAGAAGAGCGTTTGATCCAAGATAAACTCAATCAACGCTCCGAGCAGCTCAAGCGGATTCAACGTCAATTGCAACGTGAAACCCAACAAATCGAAAATAAAAAACGCCAATCAACCCTTGTCACCAAGCAACGAGTCTTAAAGGATCTCTTTGCGGATGCTTATGAAGCAATGGTGGCTTGGCCCCTTGAAAAGGAAATGCAGTTTGTAGATGCGGTCTTAGATCGCTATCAGGGACAAGTTGTGACCCTGACCTTCGGTGCGGTGAGCGCTGCTAAATTTGATTCAGCAGCTCTCGAGAGATTGAAGCAGACGCATCAGAATGTGACAGTTGCAGATGCAACGATCTCAGCTCAAGCAGGTTTTGTCTTGTCGGTTGGGAAGATTGATGACAACTATCTCTACCGTGATTTGGTGGATTCCATTTGGGAGCAAGAAAGCTACCAGATGGCAGCCAGCATTTTCACAAATGAAGAGAACTAGGAGGTTGCAATGAGCGAACGGACCTATTCTCAAGTCAATACAGGAATCAGCGTACGTGAGGCTAGTTTTGTCAGTCCCAGTCAGTTCGAGCAGTTGCTTGCAAGTCCCTCCAGCGAGAGTCGAGAAGGCTTGCTACAAGGGACGCCTTATGCTCTAGATAGCAAAGAGATCAAGGATTTAGCAGCCCTTGAAGCCCGTCTGATGGCAGCCTTGTTGGCAGAATACCAATGGGCTTTTGAGGTAAGCCCTCAGTCAGACCTGGTTAGCCTTTTTACTTTGAAGTACACCTATCATAATCTCAAGGTTTATCTAAAACACAAGGCGACAGAGCGCAAGTTGGGGCACTTATTGATCCCTATCGGTCCTTATTCTCTCGATGTGCTCGAGCATTTGGTGGCGACCTTTTCTGCGGAGCATTGTCCGGCCTTTATGGCGGAAGAAGTGGCTGCAACCTGGCAAGAATTCCAAGACTATCAGGACTTGCGAGTCCTCGAAATTGGGATGGACTTAGCTTATTTTAAACACCTGAGATACTTAGGGGACAGCCTAGATCATCCGATTCTGAAGCAGTTGGTGGACGTGACCATTGACTTTTACAATGCGATTACGGTCAAGCGGGCCTTGGATCAGCAAAAACCGCATAGCTTTATGCACCAATTGCTCTCAGATGAAGGGAGCCTCAGTGCCCATCAGGTGATCGACCTGCTAGAATCCGGTCAGTGGTTGACCTGGTTTTATCAAGTCAATCCGCTAGAGTACGATCTCGCTTTAGAGACTTATGAAGAAAAGATGCGCACCGGTCAACTAAAGACCGTAGAGTTGGAGTATTTAGAGAGTTTGGTGAAATTCAGTCTTCTAGACGCTGGCCGTTTCGAAGTTGATGGACCCCTCCCTCTTGTTCGTTATCTTTACGGAAAAGAGTTAGAGGTGACCAACCTTCGTTTGGTCCTCTCTGGTTTGGACAATGGTTTTCCGCTAGCAGACATCAAAGAAAGGATGAGACCGATTTATGGACAAACAGACCTATAAGATCGCCGTTGTGGGCAATCGGGACGCCATCCTTCCTTTTCGCCTGATTGGCTTTCAAACCTATCCGGTCACAGAGCCACAAGAAGCGATCAATACCTTGCGAAAACTCAGTCGGGAAAACTTCGGGATTATCTACCTGACAGAGGATATTGCTCAGGCCATTCCAGATACAGTGGCTTTTTACGACCAGCAGCTGACTCCGGCTCTGATCCTTATCCCGACCCATAGAGGAACTACGGGACTGGGCCAACAGCGGATTCGTGATAATGTCGAAAAAGCAGTAGGACAGGATATTTTATGAGAACAAATGAATTTGGCCAAGCGATTGGCGATGCACTGCCGGATTTTACACCGGGGCGTCTGCCAGCTATTGAGCGGATCGAAGGTCGCTATACTGTGATCGAGCGCCTCTCAAAAGAAAAACATGGAGCAGATCTTTATCAGGTCTACGGGCCGGACTCTCCAGCAGCGATGTGGACCTTTCTGTTCAAAGGCCCTGCCCGCAATGAAGAGGAGTGGGACCACTTATTAGATGATCTTATGACAGCCCAAGGTCGCTTTTACTATGCGATTGTAGACAAAGATTCAGGCAAGGCTTTGGGGACTTTCTC
Organism: Streptococcus sp. 27098_8_99; assembly: GCF_041431935.1. Classification (NCBI taxonomy): domain Bacteria; kingdom Bacillati; phylum Bacillota; class Bacilli; order Lactobacillales; family Streptococcaceae; genus Streptococcus; species Streptococcus sp. 27098_8_99. Next base: position 59,146 of record NZ_JAPVYQ010000005.1, read on the forward strand.
TCTCATGCGGATCGATCAAGCCAACCGGGTGATCGAAGTCGGAGCAGTGACCTACTCACCAGCGCTCCAAAAGACACGCATGGCTACGGAAGCCCAGTATCTATTAGCGCGCTACGTGTTTGAAGATTTAGGCTACCGCCGCTATGAGTGGAAATGCGATGCCTTAAACCAAGCATCTCGCAAAGCAGCTGAGCGCTTAGGGTTCACCTATGAAGGCTGTTTCCGTCAGGCTGTTGTTTATAAAGGTCGTACCCGCGATACAGACTGGTTGTCTATCATTGACCAAGAATGGCCAGCAATCAAAGAGCGCTTCGAAGCCTGGTTGGATCCAAGCAATTTCGATGCCAATGGCCAACAAAAGCAAGCTCTAAGAGAGATAGCACAAAAGTAAAACAAAGAAACAAAGGATTCCCAGGAGGAATACATGACTCAAGGAAAAATTATCAAAGTTTCCGGTCCCTTGGTGGTCGCATCAGGGATGCAGGAGGCCAATATCCAAGACATTTGCCGGGTCGGCGATCTTGGTTTGATTGGCGAAATTATTGAGATGCGGCGTGACGAAGCCTCTATCCAAGTATACGAAGAAACGTCTGGAGTTGGTCCAGGAGAACCAGTGGTAACAACCGGAGCCCCCCTTTCTGTTGAATTGGGACCAGGCTTGATCTCTCAGATGTTTGATGGGATCCAACGCCCCTTGGAACGTTTCCAAGAAGTCACCGCCAGTGACTTCCTCGTTCGTGGGGTGCAAGTTCCTAATCTCGATCGGGACACCAAATGGGCCTTCGAACCAAGTGTAACAGAAGGAACTGAGGTAGTCGCAGGAGACATCGTCGGTACCGTTCAGGAGACCAATATGGTGGAACACCGCATCATGGTGCCATTTGGAGTCAGTGGACGTGTGACCAAGATCGCAGCAGGTTCTTACACAGTAGAAGAGCCGGTTTATGAGATCGAGCAGGCAGATGGCAGTCTCTTTAGCGGAACCTTGATGCAAAAATGGCCAGTTCGTCGAGGCCGTCCCTTTGCACAAAAACTGATTCCGGTAGAGCCTTTGGTCACAGGTCAACGGGTCATCGATACCTTCTTCCCTGTTACGAAAGGTGGAGCTGCAGCTGTTCCTGGTCCTTTCGGAGCTGGAAAAACCGTTGTGCAACACCAGGTGGCCAAGTTTGCCAATGTAGACATCGTGATTTATGTCGGTTGTGGGGAACGTGGAAATGAAATGACGGACGTTCTGAATGAATTTCCAGAATTGATCGATCCAACAACTGGCCAATCCATCATGCAACGGACTGTTCTGATCGCCAATACTTCGAACATGCCAGTAGCAGCGCGGGAAGCTTCTATCTACACAGGGATCACTATTGCCGAATACTTCCGTGATATGGGCTATTCCGTTGCCATCATGGCTGATTCGACATCGCGCTGGGCTGAAGCCCTCCGTGAAATGTCTGGTCGTCTAGAAGAAATGCCAGGGGATGAAGGCTACCCAGCCTACCTTGGTAGCCGGATCGCCGAATATTACGAGCGTGCAGGTCGGGTCAAGACACTCGGAACCACTGCGCGTGAAGGTTCGATTACCGCTATCGGTGCCGTTTCCCCTCCGGGTGGAGATATTTCAGAACCGGTAACGCAAAATACCTTGCGGATTGTTAAGGTCTTCTGGGGCTTAGATGCTCAGTTGGCGCAACGCCGCCACTTCCCAGCCATCAACTGGTTGAGTTCTTATTCGCTTTACCAAGATGAAGTCGGTCGCTATATCGATCTACATGAACAAATCAGTTGGTCTGAAAAAGTGACCCGCGCTATGAATTTGCTTCAAAAAGAAAGTGAATTGCAAGAAATCGTCCGCTTGGTTGGTCTAGATTCCTTGTCTGAAAAAGACCGCTTGACCATGAATGCGGCTAAGATGATCCGTGAAGACTACCTGCAACAAAACGCCTTTGATGAGGTCGATACCTATACCTCTTTCAGCAAGCAGGTGGCCTTGTTGACCAACATTTTAACCTTTGACCAAGAAAGTCAAAAAGCGTTGGAATTAGGGGCTTACTTCACAGAAATCATGGAAGGAACCGTGGCTCTTCGAGACCGCATTGCCCGGAGCAAGTTCATCCATGAGGACCAGTTGGCAACCATTCAAGCTTTGAAAGAAGAAATCGTAGAAACCCTACACCAAATCGTCGCAAAAGGAGGAGTAGACAATGAGCGTGATTAAAGAATACCGTACTGTCAGCGAAGTTGTTGGCCCCTTGATGATTGTCGATCAGGTCGAAGGGGTTCACTACAATGAACTAGTAGAAATCAAGCTTCATGATGGAACGACCCGTCAGGGACAAGTCCTCGAAGTCCAAGAAGATAAGGCCATGGTCCAGCTCTTTGAAGGATCTAGCGGGATCAACTTGGAAAAAGCCAAGGTCCGCTTTACCGGACGTCCCCTAGAACTTCCTGTGTCTGAAGACATGGTCGGACGCATCTTTAACGGGATGGGGAAACCCATCGATGGCGGTCCAGAGATTATCCCAGAGAAGTACTTGGACATTGATGGACAAGCTATTAACCCTGTTTCGCGGGACTATCCGGATGAATTTATCCAGACAGGAATCTCAGCCATTGACCATTTGAATACCTTGGTTCGGGGCCAAAAACTCCCAGTATTCTCAGGTTCTGGTCTTCCTCACAAGGAGTTGGCGGCTCAGATTGCTCGTCAAGCGACGGTTCTTAATTCGGAAGAAAACTTCGCCGTGGTCTTTGCGGCTATGGGGATTACCTTTGAAGAAGCCGAGTTCTTTATGAACGACCTTCGGGAAACCGGTGCGATTGACCGCTCTGTCCTCTTCATCAACCTAGCTAATGACCCAGCTATCGAACGGATTGCCACTCCTCGGATCGCCTTGACCGCTGCCGAATATTTGGCCTATGAAAAAGACATGCACGTCTTGGTTATCATGACGGATATGACCAACTACTGTGAAGCCCTTCGGGAAGTATCTGCTGCCCGCCGGGAAGTTCCAGGTCGTCGGGGCTATCCAGGTTACCTCTATACTAACCTCTCAACCCTCTACGAACGTGCAGGACGCTTGGTTGGAAAGAAAGGATCTGTGACCCAAATTCCGATCCTCTCCATGCCAGAAGATGACATCACCCACCCCATCCCTGACTTGACAGGCTACATCACCGAAGGTCAGATTATTCTGTCCCGTGATCTCTACAATAGTGGTTACCGCCCACCGATCAATGTTCTTCCATCCCTTTCCCGTTTGAAGGACAAGGGTTCTGGTGAAGGCAAGACTCGGGAAGACCATGCGGCGACCATGAACCAGCTCTTTGCGGCCTACGCCCAAGGAAAACAAGCCAAAGAATTGGCTGTAGTGCTGGGGGAATCCGCCTTGTCCGATACCGACAAGCTCTATGTTAAATTTACGGACCGCTTTGAGCAAGAATACATCAATCAAGGTTTTACCACCAATCGGACGATTGAGGAAAGTTTGGATCTCGGTTGGGAACTCTTATCCATCCTTCCAAGAACAGAGCTTAAACGGATCAAGGATGAGATGATTGACAAGTATCTGCCAAACAAAGAGGATTAGCCTATGGCACGATTAAATGTAAAACCAACTCGGATGGAGCTTAATATTCTCAAAGAGCGCCTCAAGACAGCAACCCGGGGGCACAAGTTGCTCAAGGATAAGCGGGATGAACTCATGCGCCGCTTTATTGAAGCTGTGCGTGAGAATAATCGTCTGCGTCAAAAGGTGGAGGCAGCGCTGGTAGGCAATATGCAAGATTTCGTGATGGCCAAGTCCTTAGAGAGCGACCTCATGGTAGAAGAAATCTTCGCCGTTCCCACTCGAGAAGTGATGCTCCATATCGAGGAAGAAAATGTCATGAGTGTGCGCGTGCCCAAGCTCCATGCCCGTATCGAAAATCCATACGGAGATGATGAAGGAGACGTAGTTTATAGCTACCTCGACTCCAACAGTCAAATGGACAGCACGATCCAAGAAATGGGGGATCTACTCCCTGATTTGCTCAAGTTAGCAGAAATCGAAAAAAGCTGCCAACTTATGGCAGATGAAATCGAGAAAACCCGCCGTCGAGTGAACGGACTCGAGTATGCGACTATCCCAGACCTCAAAGAGACCATCTACTATATCGAAATGAAACTCGAAGAAGCCGAACGCGCCAACCTCGTCAGAATCATGAAGGTCAAATAAGATACAAAGCCCGTAAAATGCAAAGTGAAAATAGGGAGCAGGACAGAAGCACTGTTGTATAGAATGCTTCGTTGTCCTGCCCCCACAAGGCTGATTAGGATTTTTCCGAGCTCTTAAAGCAAGAGAAAAATCCAATCAGCTACTGTGCCTTTGAAGTTAGTACTATTACAGTTTGCGTTTTTCACCCAGCCTTAATGACTTAAAAAAGATAAGAACCTCATCGAGGAACGGCTCCTTGATGAGGTTTTTTGCACCCTGGAACTCTTCTTCCGCCACCCTTTTTTTATGTTACTAGTTTGTAACAATGTGACAAGAAAGACGAAATGTTACAAGAAAAATACAGTTTTGTTAAATAGCCAAAAAGGCCTTTTATTATTTATAAATTGTGATAAGATAGTATAGTAGTTCATTTGTTCAAGAAAATCTTGAGCAAAAAAACAAAGAAAAAAGAGGATAAAAGATGAAATTAAAAGTTAATACGAAAGCCTTGATCGCTTCAACAGTAGCTCTTGCAGTGATTCCATTTACAAAAGCCACTGCAGAAACACTTGAAGATTGGGTAGCTCGCTCAGTAGATGAAATCAAACATGATATCCAACAAAGCGGTGAAAACCAACAAACTTATACCATCAAATATGGTGATACATTGAGTTCGATCGCAGAAGCGCTTGGAATCGATGTTCATGTGTTGGCAAACTTGAACAACATCAGCAACATGGATTTGATCTACCCAGGTACTGTTTTGAAAACAACAGTAAATGATCAAAAAGAAGTAACTTCAGTTGAAATCCAAACTCCTCAAGCAGGTGCGACAGATGCAACCGTTGCAAGTGCTGACTTGACAACAAACCAAGTGACAGTTGATGACCAAACAGTCGCTGTCAACGATTTGTCAAAACCAGTTAACGAAGATAACAAAGCTGTTCCAGTTGCTCCAGCAGCGGAAACTCAAGAAGCTCCTGTAGTTGAAGTACCAGTAGCAGAAACACCAGCACAACCAGCTGTTCCAGAAACACCAAGCTACGGTGCTCCAGCTACCAATGTTGCAACTCAAAACCCAGAAACAGCCCCAGCTTCTGCTCCTGAAGCTCCAGCAACTCAACCAGAAGCTCCTGCTGAAACACCAGCTCCTGCAGACGAAGCTCCGGCAGCACAACCTGCAGCAGCAGAAACTGTCGCAGCACCAGAAGTGCAACCAGTAGCAGAAACCTCAACGAGCGGAAATACGATTCCAAATGATCCACACCTTCAACCTCAAGCGGAAGCTTTCCGTCAAGAAATCGCTGCAAAATTTGGTATCACAAACATTGGTGGTTACCGTGAAGGGGATCCAGACGATCATGGTAAAGGACTTGCAGTGGACGTAATGGTACCAACCAGTTCACAACTCGGGGATCAAGTTGCCCAATATGCTATTGACAACATGGACCGTGCAGGTATCTCATATGTTATCTGGAAACAACAATTCTACATGCCAGTAGACAACATTTACGGACCAGCTAACACTTGGAACCAAATGCCGGACCGTGGTGGAGATACAGCAAACCACTATGACCACGTGCATATCTCATTTAACGGATAATAAAACATTGAACTAGGCCTAGAGCCTAGTTCTTTTTTGTGTGCACAAAAAAAGCCGGAAGACGAATCTTCCAGCCGGACAATGGTTATAAAATATGATCGACTTTTTCCACCTGATAAAGGGCAATCGCCATGATAATGGTTAAGACCAGTAGCATGAGGATAGCTGGTGTCCAAGAGTGGAAGAGAGATTTGCTGTAGCCGAAGAGAATGGGACCAAAGGCTGCAAAGACGTAGCCTCCGGTTTGGGCAAGTCCAGAAAGTTGAGCTGTTTTTTCAGGTGTGCTGGATTTCATAGAGAAAGCGACCATGAGGTAAGGGAAGAGCGAACTAACGGAACTTCCAATTAGGGCATTTAATACCAACCAGTAGAAGAAGTTGCTGGTCGGGATTAAGAGCATGGCTACCCCCAGAATCCCTGCTCCGACAACAATGGCAAGCATCAAGCGTCGATTGCGATCGGATAACCGTGTCGTTAAACTTGGGATCGTCAAGGAGAATGGGAGACTGATCAGGGTAAACACGGAGGCCAGTAGTCCAGATTCAACCTTTGAAAGGCCAGCTTGAACAGCCATGGTCGGAAGCCAAGTCATACTTGTATAGAAAAGTAGTGACTGCAAGCCTCCGAAAATCATGATAGCCCAGACATATTTATTGGTATACCACTTGCTACTAGATTCCGTAGTAGCAGCCTTTTTGAGTCGGTGGTTGTAGCGAAGGTTAGGAATCCAGATAACCAAAGCAAGAGCACACAAGGCTGTCAAGATGTTGACCAAACCTTGCCAAGAAGTGGCTTTGGTGATCGGAACAGCGACAGAAGAGGCGATCGCTGTGGACATCCCCATAGAAGTGATGTACAAAGTGGTCAGAATGCCTAGTTGGCGGGGTCTGTTCGCCTGAATGAGGCTTGGAAGGAGCACATTGAGAAAGGCGATGCCAGCTCCAATCAAGATGGTTCCCAGATAGAGGAAGGGGAGGTTGATAATCCGAATAGCAGATCCGATCGTAATCGCGATCAAAACTAGGAAAAAGAGGCGCTCAATCCCCAACTTTTTAGCAAATTGAATCGCAAAAGGTGAGAAAATGGCAAAGGTGAGAAGTGGTAAGCTAGTCAATAGTCCCAGAGAGCTCACATCTACCCCCAAACCAGCAGCGATGTCAGACAAGACCGTCGGAAGCGTAGTAAATGGTGTTCGTAAAACAATCCCAAGCATAATGATGCCCGGGATGAATAGCATAGAATGTGTTTTTTTCATAAATCCTCCTCAGACAAAAATTCTCTTCATTATAACATAGATTGAGCATAAATTGGAGTATTTGTACAAATGAAGGAGAAGGACCGTAGTTCTCACTGTCGTTCGAACTGCGTCAATGTACCTAAGTTCGTCTACGTCTCTATTGGACTTGACTCACTAAGGTACGTAGAAAAAGCCACCGGTTTTGGTGGCTCTTATAGGGAGATTATTATGAAAAAGTTTAGGATTTTCTATCAAACAAAGTTAGGAGGTCTTTATTTGATGGTTTTATTATAAGGCGGTTTGCTTAAAGAAAACTTAAGAAAAGGCGCTGACCGAAAGAATCGGTCTAAAGTCTGAGACGTCTTTATTCGCTGAAGAAATCAATGCCGGTTTTGTTGAGTTCGTTGACTCGCAACATGAATTTTGTTTTGATTTGAACAAGTGGGCTTCCGAAATTTTCGAGTGCAATCAAACCTTCCAGGGCTTTTAGGACCTGCTTGGCACGATAAACCCCTTCCTTGTCATTTAAGCCAAGGAGGGCATAGACCTGCATAAATTCTAACTGCATGGAAATACTGGTGTTTAAAATCGGTTTGCGCTTGCGAAGCTGGTTAATCGATTGAAGAAAATTCAGAGCTTCTAAGTAGAGTTCTTTTTTAATAAGATAGTTGGCTAGATTTAACAGCAAAGAGGCCAATGCATTGGCAGAGTAGGCAGAATAACTGCTTTCAAAAAGTTCCAAGGATTCCTTTCGAATCTTAGCGACGACTTCATAGGGCAAGACAGATAAAAGGGCAATGGTGAAGTCTTGCTCAATTTCATTTTGATAGGCAAACGGCACTTCTTGAGCGATTCGTTGAATCGAGACAGGTGCGTCTTCCAGGTGGATTTCTTTTCCCATCGCGTTATTGACATTGATTTCAAGCGAGCGCAAATAGAGTTGCCAGAGCTCTTTGTTCTCCTCTGCAACAGGCGATTTTTCGTGCTTTAAGCGCTCAATAATGGACAGAAAATCCATGTTTTCTTGATTGATGTGTTTCATCAAAATAGGACTGAAATTTTGAATGGTTAAGCCAGGATAATGGGACAAAAAGGTGTCCCAATCCACCCCCATAGACAGCAAGAGGCGAGAGAATGTCTCGATGGTTACTCCTTTTTGAGAACGCTCAAATTGGCTGAGGAACTGAGGAGAGACAATGTCTGCAGCGACTTCTTTTAGAGAAAGACCGCGTGCTTCACGAATCTTACGAAATGTTGGACCAAATGGAGAAGATGAGGACATAGGGGGGCTTCCTTTCAATTAGCATACCATTAGTATACCTCAAAAAGGGATGGAATTAAACTCAGAGTTTAATTTTTAACAAAAAAACTAGAAATTATTCGATTTTTAAGAAAAATGAAACTATAGTTTACATGGCCCTTTTTTAGGGAGAGATTTTTGATAAAATAAGGTCAATTCTAGAAGATACGCTTATAACAAAAGGAGATTTACAATGACGACACAAGAAATTTTACAGCTATTAGATGAAAAGCGCGTGCTAACAGCCCCTGCAGCAGTTGCTTGGGATGAAGTTCAGCGCCAACAAAACCGATTAAATAAAGCAGCGAAGAGACTCAATGGGCCAATCACGGTCACACTGGCCCTCAATCTTCTTTTTGCCTTTACGATTTTTCTCTTAGAACAAAGTCACCTGATGCACGGTTTTCTACTGATGCTCGGATTGATGGGTGGGTTGATTGCGATCAAATATTTTGTATTTGTAGCCCCAGCCAAGCAGGCTCTTGCCAATGCCCAGGCCCTTTATAACCAGGAAATCAGCCAACCAGCCTACCAACAAGGGATGCAAGGTTTCCCACAAAAATTTTATAATTACCACGACCTCTTCCGACTATATAACTTAATCGCAGAAGGCCGTGCCTCTACCTTGCCTGAAGCCTACAATCTGCTTGAAATGCAACAATTCCAAGAAACGCAAGTGAATCTGCAAGAGGAGGCCAATGCCCTACAAGCCGATATCGCACGTAGCTCAAGGGTCAGTGCCGTTGCTAATGTAGTCACTGCTTACAATACTTATCGCATCCACAAAGATATGTGATGTCAAAAAGATAAAAGATGAAAAAACCTCCCAAGAGTCATGATCGAAAATCAGAGCTCTCGTGGAGATTATTTTGTTGTCCTGTAAAAAGTAGTTCCGCACGGCATCCATGTACTCAAGTTCACTAACGTATTAAGGATCGTAGTTCTCACTATCGTTCGAACTGCGTCAACGTACCTAAACTCGCTGATGCTCGTAAAGGTACGTAGAAAAAGCCACCGGTTTTGGTGGCTCTTATAGGGAGATTATTATGAAAAAGTTTAGGATTTTCTATCAAACAAAGTTAGGAGGTCTTCATTTGATGGTTTTATTATAAGGCTGATTTCTTAAAGAAAACTTAAGAAAAGACGCTGTTTATAAGAATCGGTCTTAGGTCTGATATTTTTTTACAACAGAAACTATTTAGATTTTTTTCTAAATAGAGTTGACAAAACCATATTCCAGATATACAATCTATTTAGAAAGATTTCTAAATAGAATAGAGGAGATAGAGAATGAATTTTGCGCAAACATTTAAAGCTTTATCGAATCCGATAAGAAGAAGTATCTTAGAACTGCTAAAGGCGGGGAAATTATCTGCGGGAGATATCGCTGGCCACTTTTATGTAGCAGGAGCGACCATTTCTCATCATTTAAGCCTCCTCAAGCAGGCAGATTTAATTCGAGAGGAAAAAGAGAAGAATTTTATCTACTATGAACTCAATACTTCTGTCTTGGAGGATTTAATGGTCTGGCTCGTTGATTTGAAAGGAGACTCTACTGATGAAAACGAATAAAAAACTATTGCTATTGACTTCTATGGTGATCCTTTTCCCCATGCTTTGGGGGCTGATGATTTGGTCGCAATTGCCTAACCAAATCCCGATTCACTTCAATTTTGCTGGCCAGGCCAATAACTTCCAATCGAAACCCCTGGTTGTGTTTGGTCTTCCTATTTTCGATCTCATGGTGCATCTGTTTGTGATCTTTATGATCGGACGTGATCCTAAGAATAGCGCTATGAATGAAAAAATGATCAGAGCGATTTACTGGTTGACCCCAATCGTTTCCTTAAGTACCTCCTATCTCATCTATAGCAAAGCGCTAGGTTCTACTACCAATCCATCTGTTTTTGTTTCGGTGTTGCTGGGTCTTATCTTTGTGATCATGGGCAATTACATGCCTAAGTTGAAAGTGAATCACACGGTTGGAATCCGTCTGCCTTGGACCTTGCAGAGTGAAGATAACTGGCACAAAACCCATCGCTTGGCAGGGAAGTTGTGGGTCCTCGGAGGTTTGATCCTCCTACTGGAAGCAGGCCTTCAATTCGCGCTTTCTTATGTACTGGTGCTGGTCATCCTCGCCATTGTGGTTATCCCTATGGTGTACTCATATCAATTAAGTCGGAAAAATCGTTAGTATAAAAAACAACCAGAGAAAAACTAGTTGGTAACTGATTCTTTTCCGGTTGTTTTTGCTTGTTTTCATAAGAATACGCTCTTATGCCGATAGCAATTCAGGTCAACAGTTTGGTAGATGTTTCCTCTTGCTGGAATGTCTAGAATATGCATTAATTTGCCTTCCAATTACGAAAATAGACTTTTTGCCCAATTAGTTGAGATTTTGTTCTCCACTAATACTTTTTCCTGCCATATTCCAGAATATTGTATTCCCTCGTTTTTAGCAGAATTTCTATGATTACCACATAGATTTTCAGGCCTTAATGCAGGGATTTCTTTCCAAACACTCCGGCTTTTTCCTCTCATGGTTAATACCCTCTTCTCATCAAAATCAAATGTTCCATAACCTTTATAATTAGATGAAAATGCTAATTTATCACTGGGCATATACAACATATTTGATTTAGCATTGATCAGATGATTGTTAGAGTGAGGATGAAAAGAATAACTTTTTTTCAATATATCTTGATTATTTGTTAGATCACCAATTTGCAAATAACCATAAATAGTATTTAAATCAGGTGAACCTTTTTTAAAATGTAGTGTTCCATTCTGAATATCTCCTTCGGTTTGTCTAAACCAACCAAAAAATAGGAAAAGATCCCCAACCGCAACATTTTGGTTTCGTAGTAAACCTTGCGAACTATTAATCTGTCCAAATGCAGGTTTCCAGTCAGAGACAGGCACATTTCTCAGACCTTCTCTTATATCAGGGTCAAGATGGCAGTTATAATGATTAGTCTTATCTTCAGTTCCTCTCAATTGTCTTAAAATATTTGAGAAACTAACCCCGTTATAGTTTAAGTCATCAAAAGATAAGTTATCAAACTTCCCAGGTATTGGTAATGATAATAAGGTTCCGTCAGGTAAGATTGGGCTTGGAATTCCTCCATTAGATGAATCAAACCCTTTTCTAGATAAAATAATTTTCATAGTTTATTTCCTTTTATGTAGAATGGATGGTATGGTAAATCAATAATTTTGTTTTGTGATCCTAGTAAATTCTCAGCAAAATTTGCTAACTCTAGAGTATCCATAAATCGATCATTTGAATTATAAAAACCATTTTTTGCATTCCATCGCGGAAATGGTTTGCCATTTAGTCTAGCTCGGCTTCCCATAGGAAAAAAGGAAAGGATTTCCTTAGGTATTTCAAGAGGAGATTTTCCAAAATAGCTAAAACGGTCTGCGAGAATAACCACCTCATTCATAAAATGAGTATTATGCAATCCATCATGCTCAATCATCCATTGATAAGTATACGAATCCCGCCGATTTTCTGACTTTGGAGATCTTAAATATTCTCCCATAGTCATAATTTCACTAATTTTAGCCACAAAAATTAAATGATTGTATTTGGGGGTAATAAAGGTGCCTTGGTCATCTTTCCACTGTTGACCATCTTTCGAATGGCCAGCTATCGCCATTATGTATGCATCCACTTCATTATTATTAATTTTATCGGCCCAGTTCTTCTTAATGTTTCTTCTTAACTGCTGCATACAACCACCTTCACTTAGAAGCTGAGGTGTTTTATCATAATTTTCAGTAAAAACACAAGGATTTATACCATAATCATGGGTCATCCTATAACAATAAACAATAGTTTGTTTTTTCATAATAATCTATTTTCTCCTAAATAAAATCTATAATTTACCTAGTGCAAGTATTGTCAATGTAGGGAATTTTTCAAAGACAAAAGATAAAAAACTCTAGAATTACATTTTTTATATAGATAGATTTTTTACGGGTAAATCATTTAGTTGTTCAATTTCTTTAAAATTATATTTGGCTAGGGTTTCGTTTAACATGATAGGAAACAGTTTGCAAAGCGCGTTTACATTGGCCAAACAACCTTGGCAACTATAGTCTTCACTGTTCAAAAAATCTTGGATCAGTGACACAATCCCATATCTTTTTCTATCTGGATAAATACGGCAAGCGAGTTCCAGAGAATCGATATAAGTATTTTCTAATGGCAGGTAATGACAATTTTTTAGTTTTTCTTGAAGAAACTTCATCTCAAAAGTTATATTGTGAGCAATAAGTACACTATCTTGAACAAAATCTAAAAAGTCTTGTAGTACTTCTGGTAATGATTTTGAATTCATTATATCTTCATCTGTAATATTGGTAATTTTTTTTATAAAATCACTGAGAGGTTGAGAAGGAGTAATATACTCATTGAAACTATCAATTTTCTCTCCCTTTTCAATTTTTACGGCGCTAATTTGAATAAGCTCATCTTTAGTAGCTTTTAATCCGGTTGTTTCTATATCGAATACAATATATGATAAAGATTCAAAAGATTGATGTTGTCCTTGATAAACAATTTGCATTTCTTTCATGATCCAAACTCCTTAAGTAAAGGTAAAATATTAATTAAATTTTTTCTAAAAGCATTAGTGAGAAACTCACTATGTGTTAATTATATCAGATCAGATAGACAATAGTTGTCCTTTTTAATTGTCAAGATTGTAAAAAACAAATTTTGTAAGGTTTGTTAGTATGTTATAATTTTTAATATGTGGGGTAATCAATATGAATGATCAAGGAAGAATTCTTAATATATTTTTACGTTTGTTTTTTGGAGAGAAATTACAAAAGAAATCTCTAGCAGATGAATTTGAAGTTAATGAACGAACAATACAAAGAGATTTATCATTTTTGAGATATTTTGTGTCTGTTCATTCAAGTATTTTAGGTAATCTTGTTTACAATAGAGATATAAAAAAATATTCAATAGATCGACCATCAACTATAGAAAAGCAAGAAGTACTGTTTATATCTAAAATATTGTTGGAAAACAGAGCATTAAATAAAAATGAATTTAATAGAGTGATAAATAGTTTATTAAACACACTCTCAATAGATGATAAAAAATTAATCGAATCAGTTATAGCTAGCGAAAAATTAAATTACGAGCCAATCTCTGACAAGCAAGATCGTATAGTTAAAACATGGGAGCTCTCAGAAAAGATTATTTATGAACAAGTAATTGAATTAGAATATAAAAGTCCCTATACGGATGTTGTAAAAAAGCACATCGTTTTCCCAGTCTCAATGTATTATGATTTTCACTATTTCTATTTAGTTGCATATCACCTTAAGCACGAAACATATACAACGTTTAAAATTGATCGTATCAAAAGATGGAAATTAAGCGATAGTAAGAAACCAAATATACCCCATCGCAATAAGTTTCGGGATGGAGATGTGAGAAACATGAAAGTTGATGCATTTTCAGGATCTCTCATAAAAATCAGGCTCAAGTTTAATAATGATCCCTCTATTGTTCTGGATCAATTTCCCAATACAAAAATTGTAAGTCAAGAAGAAAATCAGACAGTTATGGAGATTGAAACGCAATATACTCCAGGTCTGAAAAGGTGGCTACTAAGTCAGGGAGATAGTTTGGTGATCACTAAACCTCAAAAATTAGTAGATGATTTAAAACAAACAATCAACAATATGTTAGATCAGTATAGAAAGTGAACTAATCATTAATATATATTAGTTTTTTTCAAAGAGTTATCCGATTCTCCTTTTAAGAAAGTTTATTTTATGTATGATTTATAAAAAAACAACCAGAGAAGAACTAGTTGGGAACTGTTTCTTTTCCGGTTGTTTTTGTTTGTTCATCGTTTCAAATTCAAAATTTTCAGGAAAACACTTGTTTTTCGGAAAGTTTTAAAAATAGTATGATGGAAATGGTTACAATGGCTTCATGAATTTTTTAAAAGATACGTAATTTGCTAATATTTAGTGTTATAATGATCAATAGAAAGAGGATAAAAAATGTGAGGAATAGACGTAAGTTACAAATGAGAACAGCAAGAGAACAACTTTACAGTGAAAAAAAGAGTTTATGTAAATTAGCTAATACGTACATTGGGAAATTGGGTGTAATTGAGAGTTCTTCTAAACTATTTCAGATATATAGTCCGTGGGTTGACAAAAATGTAGATCTGCTAATTGAAAATTTTTTTAAGTCTTTGAAAAATGACAGTACTACATTTTCTTGGTTAAATATTGAGGAAAATTTGCCCAATAGTACTGAAAAGAGTATTAGATATGGTATTCCAAATCATATAAGAGGAAATATTGATGAAGCAACACTCTTTCTTTGTTTAGTTAATCCTAATATTGCAAAGGTCAAAACAAATCGATCAAGTGGTATTCTCACATATTACAAAAATGCAAGAGAATTAGAAACCAAAGATGATTCTCTAAAAATTATTGATTCGGATGAGAATTTATTGAAGGATGATCAATATTTGAAGAAGCATATTGTGGATGTTGAGGATACTAGTAGTATTCTCTATAATGAGTTAAAAATCGTAAGAAAAAGTAAGTTGAAAGAAAATGGTTATTATTTAAGTCATTATTTACCACATTTTTTAATGGAGTCTTTAGACAAGAAAGGATCTCTAAAAAAACTGATACAAACGCTTGATGTTGATGAATGGGAGTACTTAGAAATAATATCGAAGAAAATAGCTAATATTGAAGCATTTCCTTTTAGAAGTCAGAATCCAAATTATATTAGTGGCCCTCGAGGAGAAGGAAATTTTACAAATCAACTGGTCAATTCCGATTCGAAGGTCAGCTTGTTAAGTGCAAGAATTATTATTTGGCGAGTAGTCAATCATATACTAACTTCTAAAAATAAACCTATTTTTATTTTTAGAAGATTTAATACGTTCTGGTTACCATCTCTATCAAAGGTTTTAAAATATGATCTGGGTTTAACGTCAGAAGAAATAGATAATATCCTGTATGATTTACATGAAGATTATTTTATAACTGTTAGAAAAAAAGAATATAATGGACAAAGTGGTTATTTTGGAAGAAATTTTTGTAAAAACAATTTAAGACTAAGTGATAATGAATTCAAGGATCTGGTTGAAACCACTTTAGGAAAGTATCAAAAAGATAACAATTTGTAATTGTTTAAATATTTTTTGGAAAGTTAAGGATGTCATAAATTTTTAACAAAAATAAGATGTTCTATCCATTGAAAAAAGAAATTCAATTTACTAGGAGATTATTATGACCAAAAATATTCTACATGCAGCAGGTATCCATAAAAGTAAAAATGAACTATCAAAAATTACTGCTAATGCACTTTTTAATTTTATGAGGGAGTATTCTTATTTAGAGAATATTCTACTTAATATGTATATTTGTCCGAGATATTATCCAGAGGAAGTCGAATATTTAGATCTAAAATATAACTCAGAACCTTTAACTGAATGGTATATCCCTATGACATGTTTTTGTGATATACCGTTACACCAAATTAGTTATCATGCTGAGGGTAACCCTTTGGATCCTAATGATTTGGGCTATGGGAAGTTTTCAATAGCATTTCACAAAGAATTTGGTATAAAGAAAGGTATTCAACCTATCCATTATTTAAACGAGAATTCAATTAATGTGAAAGACCTAAGTAGTACAATGAATTTTCTGATTGACCAATATTCTTATGAAACAAGTGAAAATGTTGATGTTAGTGTTTTAACAAATTTTATTTTTGAATATATTAGAATAATTAAACCATATTGTGGAGTGATGAAACGTAAAGATCATAATAACAAGACAATAAAGGTTAAGAAAAATTTTCAAGATGAACATGAGTGGAGATATATCCCAAATATTAATCAAGCCGAACTACCTTTAATGCTTGTTGATGAGAATGATAAAAAAGCAGAAGAACTGAGCCATATTTATACTGATAGTATTCTGAATACAAAAGAAGGAGTTTTGAAATTTGAAGTTGAGGATATAAGATATATATTTGTAGATAGTGTTCAGAATAGGGATAGATTAATTAACTTTATTAGAAGAAAAAAGAAGGGGAGGAGACTTTCTTTACAAGAAAAAGATATTTTAATCTCTAAAATAATGGTTTTTGATGAATTAAAGGAGGATTGGTAAATGATTAATTCAAAATTTCAATCAGTCTTTTCAAAAAGTGATTCTAGGAAAATTAAGGCTCCAAGTGCTTTAAGAAAGCATTTAAACGAAAATGCCCCCGAAGGTTATTCATATGAATTACTTGAGGGCAGCAAAGATATATACGTTTTACGGCCTAAAAGTAATAAAGAAAAAAATAGCTTTCAAATAAGAATAAAGTTTCCATTAATATTTGAAGGTATAGAAATTAAAAGTATCGAAGAATTACTTGAAGCTATGTACCGAACACAAAAATGTTTTAAATTAGATGAAGAATTACAAAATGATCCTCCAACCATTATTCATATAGGTGGTGATAAGATTCTTAATCAATTTATTGCTTCAACAGAAGAATTTCCTGAATTACCTTCTTTGAAAATTAAAGTGGGAGGAAATGAAGTTGAGGTCCCTATTAAAAGGATTCCATATCCAAGTCTTGATGTATTAAAAATAGTTTCAGATAAGAACAGTCTTTTCAAAGTAGAAATGCTGATTAATGAAAGTTCAAGTGTAATGGAACTTACTGTGAACTTAAATTATGATATCATTGAAACTGTAGATCAATATTTCGATAATTTTGGGTATATTAGTTCTTTTAATAAAGAAGGTGTAACTATATTTGGTAAAGTTTTTCTTCCAGAAAAACATCAAACAAATGTATTTGAAAAAAACAACGAATTCTTAAATGCGTTAAGAAAACTACAAGAATATTTTGGAATTAAGTTTAATTTTCCCCATGAATTAGAGAAGGATGACATTTATTATACTCAAATACTATTTGAATCTTTTGTAAATAACAGAATGGTCTCCATTGGAAATAATGATCAAGTTAGTTTTCTATTTGAAAAAGAAAAATTTGATTTTAGTAACCCTTATTTAGAAAAAGATAAAGAACTAGGTGTGGTTCTTCATAATGAATTATCACTAGAGTTGTTTGGTACAAATATCAAAATAATGGAGTACAAAGTTTATCCTCGAATGAATTTTGAAAAAATAATAACTGAGAATGAAGAAGTGAGAGTTATATTTAATCTACCTCCTAATAGCAGATATTATATAAGATACTACCCTGATTCAATAAGTGAAGATGAAACAAAAGAAATTGACAACTTATTATTTGAGTTGACTAAAACTGCAATTGAAATTGAAAGAATCCACTTCTCTTAAAATGTAACCAGCGTGTAATAATGGATTATTTTATATAGTCTGATACGGTTGAAATCATTTTAATTATCTATAACAAACAGAAATGTAAATTTCCCTTTTTTAATGAAACTTATTTAAATTTTATGAAATAATAGCGCAGAAATTAGCTATTGAAAGTTGATATAAAGTTATTCTTTAACTGTATGAGATTTAACCTTGTCAAACCAGGCTTGAAAAAAGCTCGTAAAGCATCACAATTCTCAAAACGTTAATCAATACGATACTATCAACGTTTACAGACATTCAAGAATTTTCTCTTGGATGTCTTTTTTGTATAAAAAATAGTTATTTTTCGGAAAGTTAGCTATTAATATTTATCAATGATAAAAATAGCATGTTTTAAGGGACTGACCCCAAAAAGTGAGAATTTAATAAAAAGACTTGACATAATTCGTTTACAATGGTAAACTTATTTTGAACATATTTGTTTACATTTGTAAACAATGAGGAGGAAAGGAAAATGAGTACAATAGAACTTAATACTTATATCACAGATGCAGAATGGGAAGTCATGCGTGTAGTTTGGGCAAATGATCGAGTAACTAGTAAAAAAGTCATTTCCGTATTGCAAGAAAAAATGGACTGGACACAATCCACTATCAAAACGATCTTAGGTCGATTAGTTGGAAAAGGCGTACTAAATACAGAGCATGAAGGTAGAAAGTTTATTTACACTGCCAATATTGAAGAGACAGAAGCCGTAAGGGATTATGCAGAAGATATTTTTAACCGTATTTGCAATAAGAAAGTCGGAAATGTAATAGGAAGCATCATTGAAGATCATGTTTTAAGCTTCGATGATATAGATCGACTAGAAAAAATATTAGAGATGAAAAAATCTTTCGCAGTAGAAGAAGTGGATTGCACTTGTTCAGAAGGACAATGCGAATGTCATTTACATCATCATTAAGCATAAGGAGGAATTTAAAATGAATAATGACAACAAATATTCGTCCCATAATCACTGCGGGCACTGTGGGCATGATCACAGCGAGCACAGTGGGCATAATCACAGCGGGCACAGTGGACATGATCACAGCGTGCACAGTGGGCATAATCACAGCGGACACAGTGGGCATGACCACCATCATCACGGAAGCTTTAAGGAACTTTTCTTAAAGTCATTGCCACTAGGAATCATTATTATGTTCTTTTCCCCTTTGCATGGATTTAAACTACCATTCCAGTTTACTTTTCCATATTCTGATATTGTAGTAGCTATTTTATCTACTATATTAATTATTTATGGCGGACGTCCATTCTATCAAGGTGCAGTTGACGAATTTAAACAAAAAAAACCTGGAATGATGGCACTCGTTTCTTTAGGTATAAGTGTTTCATATTTATACAGTATTTATGCTGTGATCATTACCTACGTAACGGGTGAACACGTGATGGACTTTTTCTTTGAATTTGCTTCATTACTATTAATCATGCTATTAGGTCACTGGATTGAGATGAAAGCTATTGGAGAAGCAGGAGACGCACAAGCAGCATTGGCTAAGTTAGTGCCGAAAGATGCTCACGTTGTACTAGAAGACGATTCAATTGAAACACGACCAGTTGCTGACTTACAGGTAGGTGATTTAATTCGTGTTCAAGCCGGAGAAAATGTGCCAGCAGACGGGATTATCGAGCGTGGCGAATCACGTTTAAATGAAGCTCTTCTAACTGGGGAGTCAAAAGCAGTAAAAAAAGGCCCTGGCGATGAAGTAATCGGGGGCTCAACAAATGGAGAAGGGGTTCTTTATATTAAAGTGCTTGAGACAGGTGATCAATCCTTTATCTCTCAAGTACAGAATTTAATCAGCCAAGCTCAAAGTCAGCCTTCCAGGGCAGAAAATATTGCGCAAAAGGTTGCAGGGTGGCTCTTCTATATTGCTGTTATTGTCGCGCTAATTGCTTTTGTAGTGTGGATGATTATTGGAGATATCCCAACGGCAGTTATATTTACTATTACTACATTAGTTATTGCTTGTCCGCACGCATTGGGTCTGGCTATTCCATTGGTAACCGCCCGTAGCACAAGCTTAGGAGCTAGCCGTGGCTTACTAGTAAAAGACCGCCAAGCCTTAGAAATAGCTCAAGATGCAGATGTGATGATTTTAGATAAAACGGGTACTTTAACAACTGGTGAATTTAAAGTATTAGATGTAAAACTTCTTAATGACAAATATACAAAAGAGGAAATCATTGCCTTATTGGCAGGTATTGAAGGAGGATCTAGCCACCCAATTGCTCAATCAATTGTAAGTTTCGCCGAGCAGCAAAATATACGTCCAGCATCTTTTGATTCGATTGATGTGATTTCCGGTTCTGGAGTAGAGGGTAAAGCAGGTGGGCACCGTTACCAATTAATCAGTCAAAAAGCCTATGGACGTAATCTTGATATGGATACTCCAAAAGGAGCAACACTTAGTGTCTTAGTAGAAAACGATGATGCCATTGGTGCTGTAGCTTTAGGGGACGAATTAAAACCAACAAGTAAAGAGTTAATTAAAGCTCTTAAAAAGAACAATATTCGACCAATTATGGCAACAGGTGATAATGAAAAAGCGGCTCAAGGCGCGGCAGCAGATTTAGGGATTGAATATAGATCAAATCAATCTCCACAAGACAAATATGAGTTAGTTAAAACACTTAAAGATGAAGGAAAGAAAGTTATCATGGTAGGTGATGGTGTAAATGATGCTCCTTCTCTTGCCTTAGCAGATGTTGGTATAGCTATAGGTGCTGGAACTCAAGTTGCGTTGGATTCAGCTGATGTCATATTGACTCAATCCGATCCAGGAGATATTGGATCATTCATTGATTTAGCACACAAAACAACTCGTAAAATGAAACAAAACCTATTTTGGGGAGCTGGTTATAACTTTATAGCTATCCCTCTAGCTGCAGGAATTTTGGCTCCTATTGGTATCACATTAAGCCCTGCATTAGGAGCAATCCTAATGTCTGTGTCAACAGTCATCGTCGCCATTAATGCTATGTTATTAAGTTTAGATCCAAAAAATAACGGTTAACAGATCGAATGATTGAAACTCCTTAAAGTATCAAGATACAATAGTTTTACAGGAGAAAAAGAGATGTAAGTACTGGCTCTTTGTGAAATCGTGTTGGTAGAAGTAGACGATTTTTCTACCAACACGATTTTTAATTTATTATAGAACTGATTTCTTTTAAAATCCTAAAAGCCACCTATTTCGACAGTTTTATAGCTTGTTATTCTATTTTCTTGACAATAATACCACCGTCTCCACACGTTTTTTAACCATAAAAAGACACCTCCATGAGCATTTGATTATATTGTACCAAATCCAACTTGGAGATGTTTTTATTTAATTCTCATTTACGGGGGTCAGTGCCAATTAAAATTGCGTATTTTTTATTTAAAATGTATTAGAATTAAATTCATATAAAATATGCACGAAAAATAAATCAAAATTAAAAAGTACAAATTAATGAAGTGATTATTGATAAAAATAGTTAATAATTGGTTAAACAAAATATATAACTCGTTTATAAATTTATAGAAATGAACCATTATAAATCTCCTCTTAAATATTGAAAAAACCATTGGCAGTGGACATACTTTAAGATTATATATTTCTGAAACTAGTTTCACAATACAAATATTGACATGCAATTATTAATTGGTGGATTTTAAGTTGACATCTATAAATTTTAATGTTAGAATACATTCAAAAATATATTTGAATGAGGTGTTTTATGATTCAAAATATTGTTACTTCAATAATCCTGTATTCTGGGACAGCCGTAGACTTACTTATTATCCTAATGTTATTTTTTGCCAAAAGAAAAAGCAGAAAAGACATCATTAACATCTATTTAGGACAATTTCTAGGCTCTGTTAGTCTAATATTGCTAAGTTTACTTTTTGCATTTGTCTTAAATTATATTCCTAGTAAAGAGATTTTAGGTTTGCTCGGTTTGATTCCAATTTTCCTAGGACTCAAAGTTTTGCTTTTAGGAGATTCTGATGGAGAAGCTATTGCAAAAGATGGTTTGCGCAAAGATGATAAAAACCTGATTTTTCTAGTCGCTATGATTACT
Organism: Streptococcus sp. 27098_8_99; assembly: GCF_041431935.1. Lineage (NCBI taxonomy): Bacteria > Bacillati > Bacillota > Bacilli > Lactobacillales > Streptococcaceae > Streptococcus > Streptococcus sp. 27098_8_99. The sequence continues at coordinate 80,952 of NZ_JAPVYQ010000005.1, forward strand.
TTTGCAAGTTGTGGCGCTGACAATATTGGTGTCTTTGTCCCATATTTTACCACCTTAAATTTAGCGAATTTGATAGTGACTTTACTTACTTTTCTAGTCATGATTTATCTCTTGGTTTTTTCTGCCCAAAAATTAGCACAAGTCCCTTCTGTTGGAGAAACTTTGGAAAAATATAGCAGATGGTTTATTGCCGTTGTTTATTTAGGATTGGGGATGTATATCCTGATTGAAAACAACAGCTTTGACATGCTATGGGCTGTGTTAGGCTAGGAGAAAAAATTATGAAAAAAGATAGTATCTGTCAAGTGGATGTTATAAATCAACAAAATGTTACAACCGCAACGAACTACCTTGAAAAGGAAAAAGTCCAAAAATCACTTCGCATTTTATCAAAATTTACCGATAATAAACAGATAAATATCATCTTTTATCTCCTTGCCGTCGAAGAACTCTGTGTCTGCGATATAGCCTGTTTATTAAATCTCAGTATGGCATCTGCCTCCCACCATCTTCGTAAACTAGCCAATCAAAACATCTTGGACACTAGAAGAGAGGGGAAAATTATATATTATTTTATAAAAAATGAGGAAATCAGAGATTTTTTTAATCAACTAGGATAACAACTATTTTTACTACTTTTTCATGATTATAGGGAGATTATATATGAAATTTTTTGATGAAAATTACTCACAAGAAATACCTACTCGTATCAAATGTTTAAGAAAAAAGTATAATTTAAAGCAAAGCGACCTAGGTAATGCAGGTCAAGTTAGCCAAGTTGAAAAGGGAGGAATTTGAAAGAATTTGTATCTTTTATTTTTTGTTTCATTTATGCCCTATGCTACTGGAATAGTTAGTAGTCATTTCATGAATCATACGGCACAGCTCTTTTATGGACTGATCGTTATTGTTTCAACGGTAGCAAACTGGTTTTTACATAAAGTAATTGATAAACCCAATATAGATCAGAAAGAATTACTTGAAGCTACCGCACAATATAGGAAGTTATTGATACCTGACCTAATAATTAAAGGAGTGGGATTGATTCTGTCCTTAATTCTCTATCCTCCGATTATGATGTATAGTGTTTTAATTGCGGCATTTTACATCATAACTTTAAAAACACTATCCGAAAAAAGAGTGAATAACTAAAAAACGGTGACCAAAGTTAGGTGTATTATTTTAATGCTTAGAGACCTAAACTATTCCCTATTTTAAAAATATTGATTCAGATTTTATGAAATTAAAAAGTAGATATTGTTCAGAAAATCCTTGATATTACGCTGTTTTTAGTCCAACTGAAATCCATACTTTCCAAACCAGGTCATACGATCTGTGAGAAAAAGAACACATAACAAAAAGAGGAGCTTCACAATAAAGTTCCTCTTCTTTTATATATCCGAATCATTATTCTTATTTCAAAAAAGGTAGTGAAAAAGGTAGTGATTCGGTTGATTTATATTGCAATGTAGTGAAATTTAGAATTTCAAGAATCGCTTAAAATCAAGGTTTCTAACATCTATTGACGTGTAGTGAACCCCTATTTCACCTCTGTAAAGGTTAAGTATTATCTATTTTAGCTGTTAGAAACGTTTATATATCAACGTTTTTGTAATGTTCCTTAGTGAAAGGTAGAGCGAATGGTAGAGTAGTTATTGCGTTAGTTCAGCAATCTTATCAAGATAAATACCCACAGCTTCTAACTTTCGTTGTGGTGCTAATTCAGCGTAAGTATCCATTGTAGTTGAAATTGATTTATGTCCCATTCTGACTTGGAGTTCTTTCCAGTTTGTGCCAGCATTAAGCAACATTGAAGCATGAGTGTGTCGGAATAAATGGAAACCATAATCTGGTAATCCTAGACCTGCTAATCTATTCTTGAGAGTTGTTCGCTCGTTTCTATCACACATATAGTTTCCGTATATTGTTGGGAAAATCAATTTTGTTTCAGGTTTATTGTGTAATTTAAGATACTCGTTCATTTCATTGTGAAAATCTCGAAGTTCTTCAAGTATAGACAAAGGAACTGGAATAGAGCGATTACCTGCATCGGTTTTTGGAGTTGCTTTACAGATGACTTTCCCTTTTGTTCCAGTCTTTTTGTTAGCGGTTTTCCAAAGTAATGTTTTGTTGACACTAATGGAGGATTCTTCGAAGTTCAAATCATCAATTGTCAATGCCAGTAACTCATTTATACGCAAGGCTGAAGCTAAGAGTGTGTTACAAATCAACTTAAACCGTCGATTGGCTCTACTGTTATCTAAACTTTCAAGATAATTAAGCCACCTAGCGAGACTATCATCATGTAAAACCATGATACGTTGCTTGCTAGACTTGGGCTTGGGTGGAATCTTGATAGTGTTGACAGGGTTAGAGGTCAGACCATAGTTAGTAATGCCATAGTCAAAAATATCTTTCAACTTATGGACGACAGCACCGAAATCTTTTGCACATCCTTTATTTGCACGCTTCACACCAGATTCAACTGATTTTTTTGATTTCTTTGCTAGGTCATTTAACCATAGCTGAATATCGGCAGATTCAATTTTACCTGGTTTGTAATCTCCGAATTTAGGAATAATATAATTATCTAGGTAGCCCCTTACCCTATTTAATGTATTATGTGAACTAACCCAAGTTTGATAAGCTTGAAACCAAGCTTCAGCTAAATCTTCCAGCGTATTAATAGACACATTCTCTTTTCGAGTAAATCTATTTCTTTCAAATTCTAAGCGAGCTTGAATAACTTCTCTATCAAGTTGCTTAAGTGTTTTTGCAGTAATAGTTGTTGTGACCTGTTTACCAGTTTTAACATCCTTACCAAGAAATGCTCCTTTCAGCGTATATGAAATGGATTTATCTTTTTTGATTTTTTTAATGACCTTTTTGCCATTATGGATAATTGTTTCAGTTTCCATGTTTGCCTTTCTTCAGGGATATTGAAGTAGGCTAAAATAGTTACCACTCTTTCTTTTAGATAGAACTATTTTAGCACAAATTTTCAATATTAGGATTGTAAGAAGTTAATAACATCATCTAGTAAATAGAAGACAGTTCGTGTTCCTTCAATTGGAGGTTCTAATCTTTTTAATCCTTTTTGTTCCCAAGTTTTTAGTGTATTCGGAGAGATATTCAACTGCTTCAGTAATTCTCGTTGTTGAATTATCTCTAGCGGTCTGTTCTGCTCTTTGATTTGAATGAGCTTGATAAGTGTTTGCAATAATTGTTCAATTTGTTCTAACTTTTCGTTATTCATCGCTGTCTTTCTCCTCTGCATTGGTAGCTTGGAACCGATTTGGATTATGCCGTCGAGAATCTAGATATTTGGCGAAGAAATAGGTGCGTTCAATAATGAGTCCTAACAAATTTGTATTGTTTGCTCGTGCATACCAAACTAGCTCTTCAAATTCGGTAAAGTCATTTTCTTCGATAATATCAACTGCTTCATGAATAAAATCTGATGTCTTCGCCTCCATTAAGAATTTATCCAAATCAAAGCCACAACCAACTTCAATATCTTCGATATTGTAAGGGGTCTTGTCAGGATTTTCTGCATGTGTAAAATAGTCAAATAAACCTGTTGGAGACATAACAACTTCGACATGTGCTGGACCGTTTAGTTTATCGCTGATGATATTTGACACTTGGGAATAGCTTTTCAACGAATCAAAGAAGAAAGCACCGTGTTTGTGCGACTTTTTGAACTCTCCTGTTTGTCTATTGACGTCCTTATCATGCCAAGGACTAAGAATAAAGGGGATATGAAGTTCCTCTAAGATATTCAAGTAGTCTTCAGGAACACTCTCCTTGTAAAAGAGAAATGTCCATTTGGTTGAACGTTGTTCTTTTGCCATATATCTTTACCTCGCTTGTTATTATCGTTCTATCTATAGGAGAATATGAGTGCAGTTTTCGGAATTTTTTGAACAAAATTTGTGATTATTGATTATTGAGCTATTGGGGGTCGTAGTAACCCCAATAGCTCATAGTTGAATGGAACATAATAAAAAGGGGGGCTGTTTGGCTCTTGCTAATGCAAGCCACAGCCCCCAAAGATTAACGTTTTTTACCAGTGAACCATAATTGATTGCCGACTCGAATAGGAGCTGAGAAATAGTAATCAGTATGCTGACTAGCAATTTCCTCTTTTAATAGTGCTTCCATATCCTTTAGAATTTTTTGTCCCTGTTGGTCTCTTGGAACTTTGATGAAGATAGTGACAGAATCAGTCTGAATATCAACCATACATTTACGGACAGCTAGATTAAATCCGTTGTTTACAGGGGTTGATGTTGGTACAGTCTGATGTTCAGGACTTGTTACTTTCTGCACTTTTTCACGTTGAAATAAGAAATTTCTAAGAGAAAAAGTATGATAAATAGATTTCGCATAGTTCATAAGTCTGTCTGTTTTCCACCGTTTGACAATTTCTATTCCAATCAATACCAAGGATAAGGACAAGCAAATGAGAGCTAGTCCGTAACTAATAGAACTGATTTTATCAGTAATAGTTGTGACAGTCTCCAACTTGAACAGAGTATTGGTATTCAATTGAATAGATAGACTATTGAAAAGCCAACCGAACAAATACAAGATAGGAGCGATGAGAAGCAGATTCAGAATGAAATTGAAACTTCTCATGAAATAGGTTTTAGTTGTCATAGGATACCTCGTTTAGTGTAGTAAGTTGGGCAGAGCAGAGGGAGAACCTGATAAGGGTGTTCATTATCAATAACTTGAATGATACCTGTACCATGTCCAGTTGGAATAACAATCCCTTCAGGATCTAAGTCAGGAAATAAAAATTGGGTGGTTTTCTGATTGATATTTCCAATTTGCAATAATACGTTAAGCTGTTCCCTTACTGATATGGGAATGCTGTTATGGTCAAAACGCTGGCTTACCAAAAAGAGATGGATTTTGGTAGCACGTCCCAACAAGGCAATCTGTGAGAGTAAGGAGAAAAAGGCTTCTTTGATGTTCTTATTGACTCCCTCTGATAGAGCAAGCACTTCATCAATGACAATGGTTAGATGGGTAAATTGATGGTTAGGATTATCATACAAGATAGCTTGCCTTTTCTGAATGAGAGTTGCACACTGACTTAATTGCTCATTAACCTGTGAAACAAAATCGGATTTTGAACGATTTTCGACAGGGTGGATAACCGCAATGTGATTTTCTCTAGCCCATCGGCTTGGTGTATCGAATTTTGGGTCAATTATAATTAAGTCAGACATATGTTTCAGAACACTCAAAAAGTACGTTAAAGCATAGCTTTTCCCAGAGCCTGAATTTCCAGCAATAGCCCAGTGATTTATCTTTTCAAGGTTTAGTTCAAAGTGCTTCATAATGGGAATTTTTCCTTGTGGTAGGCTAGCTGAAAATTTATCCAAATCAGGAATAGTTAAACGTTCTGAAATTCCTCGTTTCCAAGGGAAGAATAAACCACGTTTAATGTGTAAGTCATCCGTTTCTAGAGGGACAAAATAGGTAGCGTTTTGTTTTAGGAGTGTGTATTGTGGATAAAGTGAAGCATTGGCAATCAGATAGATTTTTTTGTACAAGTCATCATCAAGGATATAGGCACATGGCAGACGAGGGACAAAGATAAACCCGTCTTCTTGAATAACAATATTAAAAGAATTGGTGTAGCTGGTTTCTCCCTGCATTAAAGCCCCCAGAGCCATGTTTAGGCTCTGGAGCAGGTAAGATTGCAGGTAAGATGGGTTCAGCACATCACGAGATTGTGAACTCATTACCGAACCTCCTTGATACCATTTGCTCGGAAGTAAATGTTATATTTTACTTCGCAGGCTTGTAGAGTGTCAAATTGAATCATGGATTGAAAAGCTGGAAGCTCAATCGTATCTTCAAATTTTACTTGGAAAGGGTCTTGCCCTTCCTGTACAAACCATGCTTTATAGGCTACGATTTCTCCGGTTGGTTTTCCTTCTTCAAACCGTTGTTGTGGTTCAAGTTCGGTACTAAGTGAGTAAATCGGTTGTTTTTGACTGATAATTTTATCAGCCAACGTAGTTGTATAACCACCTTTTGTGGTTTTCATTTTGAATGCCATCTGCAGTTCCTCCTGTGTAAATAGAAAATAATGTGAATGAGCCATGCTCGGTTTTAATCATGGGCTGGATACTGTATCTAGGTCATATCTATCACCTCCTATATATAGGAGATTCAGGATATGGTTTTCGGAATTTTTTGAAAAAAACTAGTAGTCTTTTTGTTGACTACTAGTTAATTTATTATGATTGTATTTTTTTAAGAACCTGTTTACAGGCTTCCTTATAGTACTTTTTAGCAGTCTTATCAGACCGACCAACTAGTTGACTAGCTTTTGTAGCATTTAGACCATTTTCAAATATAGCTTTAAAAACGATACGATGTTTTTCATCTAATTCAGCTAATGCCTCACAATAAAGTTGCTCTTCAACTTCTATGATGGTATAGTCTTCACCAGAACAAGAATTACTTTGAATAAGTTCTTGAAGTGTCGTTTCACGTCCATCATTGGATACAATGAAGTCTAAACTGGATACTTGATGGTATCTAATTTTACGTTGATAGTTTGCTTCTTCTTTATCCATGTCATTTAGAATTTTCAACCAAAACTCTTGTTTATCTGGTTCAAGATTAGCTACTAATTCGGCGTTTGTTGGGTAATGTGTTAGCATATACACCTCTTCTAACAGCCTGTTTTAGGAACAGAAAGAAGCGTATATGAGCAAAAATTGATTGCCGATAGGTGCAAAATGGCACACCAAATAGACGGCGAAACAATTCTATACAAGATATAACCTTTATCGCTATATCATCATATCTGTTTCAATCCGTTCCATTTGGTGGCCACCATTTGGGACTGTATTAAATATTTCTGCAAGATTTCTCTTACACTATTATCTTACTCAAAATCTAATGAGGTTTTGTATTATGCTCTTCGTTAGAAAATGGTAAAATATAAATGAGTGGGAGGCAGAAATCGCATGCTATCTAAGGAAGACAAACAAAAAGTAAAAGAGATTATTGAAGCTAATAAATGGTATACATATGAGGAAGCTGAATCTGAGTTGAGAAAGCATTGGAATCCTGATAACGATAAAGATGGTGATTACTTAACCATGAAACGTAGTCAGATTCAAAAGATATTGCGTTCAGACATTATCGGCACTTATTTGGAAATTCATAAACGAAAAAAAGACCAGTCTGACGATGACTGGTTTATCAAAACTATTTATGGTTGGCCTCAAAAAGAACAATTCTATCTAGATTATAGCGATGGAACAGAAAAAGAGTATTATGAGGAACTACATGTATTTCCCAAATATGATAAGCTTTTCTTGGATTCGGATTTGGAGCAGAGTATAATTTTATCAGCTTTTGATGAATTGCTGAATGATGTTGATAAAGTTGAAATGAGGGAGATTTATGAGGAACTGAATGGATCATTTGGCAAAGGGAAAACTCCATTTTTAATGACAGAACCATATCTTTTTGCATTGAAACACGAAATAGAGAGGCGACAATACCCTACGAAAATTCTTTATCTTGACCCACATTCGCCCAAAGAAATCCTTTCTAGGCTGTCAGAAAAATCAACCCAAGAAAGCCTCCAAAACGAAATGTTTTCTGTGATAGATGAATTTATTCAAAATGTTAATGACAAAGTATCTATTCATCAATCAGCACGAGATGTTGAAAAGCAAAGATTTCAAGAGATTTCAAATTTTTTCAAAAAATGGGAATTCATTTATCCCTCACAAATAATGGCATTAGAGAGTGTACTCATAAATGAGGGGCTTCTTGAAAAATTCAATAATACTTTTCAAGTGTTTAGCCAACCGTTTGAATATGTGATTGATGGTGATATCATAAAAAACAAGCTAATTAAAAAATATTTATCAGAAAATGCTGAATCGCTCTCTAGAGATGAATTAGTTCAAGGGCTAAAAAAATCTATTTATTCATTTGAAAAATATGAACTGACAAAATTTGAGATTGCTTTATCAAAAGATACAGAATTTATAAGTGATTCAGCTATGTTCAGATATAAGATTTCTAGGCGAATACATCAAATATTTAGAAGTTTAAATGTGGATTCCATTCTATTTGAATCACTTGATAATGCAGGGATTCATGAATAGTATTAATGTATTTTTAATTTAGTAAATTATTAACCGAAAATAACATTTAGTAAAAAATTAAAATTAGGAGGATACTATGTTTAATAATGTAGCTGTTAATGCAATTGACCTAACAAAAGATTTTCTACTGGAAAAAAATAAGAAGGTGTCGGTACTAAAGGGAGTGACATTATCCGCGGATTATGGTGAATTTATCTCCATATTAGGTATCAGTGGCTCAGGAAAGTCAACTTTGCTAAATTGCTTAGCAAGTTTATCAGAGCCATCTAGTGGCGAGGTTGTTATAAATGGTGTGAATCCATATAGGCTAAAAGATGGCAAACTGGCTAAATTTAGATGTGAAGACATTGCTATTATTTTTCAAAATTATAATCTAGTTCCTGCTCTACCAGCATTGGAAAATGTTACACTACCTCTAAGACTTTCAGGGAAGACTGCCGATAGGAATCAAGTAAAAACCTTATTGGATAATCTGAATTTTAAAGCCGACCTATCGTCATTAGTATCAACACTATCAGGAGGAGAACAGCAGAAAATTGCTATTTCTCGTGCTATTTTATCAGATAGTAAGGTTATTTTTGCTGATGAGCCGACTGGTGCTTTAGACAGTATTTCTCGGAACTTGATTTTTGAATCGCTTAGAAAGATGGCTGATGAGGGGAAGTGTGTTTTAATGGTTACACATGACATTGAGCTTGCATCTAAAACAGATAAAGCATTTATTTTAAAAGATGGTTACATTTCGCAAGAAATTACTAATCCATCAGCAGAAGAACTTTATCAGGCTCTTGAAACTATTGGCAAGTGAGGTGAGAGTATATGTTAAGACTTATTGTGTATCAGTTTCAGTATTCAAAGAGACAATGGTTTGGGACAATTCCATTATTACTTGTATCTAGCCTGATTGTTGGGACATCTTTATTTGGCATTACTAGCTCATCAAGAACTTCAAATATTAATGCTTCGCAACTTTTTCAGATGTTGATTATATTTGGAGGTACTACTCTATTTTTTCTCATTTCAAATAATATAAGATTGCTAATAGACATATTTAGAAAGGACTACGAGTTATGGACTATCTTAGGTGCGAGTAAATCTCAGCTATCTTTACTTGTAGCTGGTCAATTTTCTATAATGGCAGTCATTGTTAGCAGTTTTGGGACAATCCTTTCCTTCGTTGTGACAGATAGTTACTATAAATTTTTACAAAATTTATTAGGAAGAGATGAATTACCTGATTTGGTTATTACATCCAATATTCAGACTGTATTATTGAGTATTTTAATAGTACCAACAATTGTTGGATTAGGAGCTTATTTTTATTCTATTCGATTATTAAAAAAAGAATCAAATTCAAAATCAAATGGTAGAAATTGGAGAGTTAAGGCGACTAAGTTTATTAATATTTCTGTTCGTCTATTCTTATGGTTATTGTGTATAGGTATTATTATTTCAGCAGGTTTTACCAATAATAGAGAAGTGATTGTGATACAATCTGGTATGATTTTATTTTTATTGATTACTCATATATTAATTATTCAAGTTCTATCTCCGTCCACCCAGATTTGTTTAATAAAATTATTAATGAAGATTCTCCCATCTGAAAATTATGCAATCAATACAAGTTTTTGGAACCTACTATACAATCCTAGTTATTTGAAGAGTATACAGACTTCGATGACTATGGGGATAACTCTCATTTCTGGATTCATCCTCTATACCAGAAATATGTACTCATTTATGGATACTATAAATAGTGTCCACGAAGCAAGAGCCTCCTTCATTGCCTATCTATCTGCACCAATTGTGCTTATTATTACTAGTTTTATTTCTATCACAATATTATCTTCTAATAAAGACATTGAAGATATTAGACAGTTACAAATATTGGGCATAACAAAATTACAACTTTTTAAAATACGTATTGCAGAAGCAATAATGCACTCAATAATAATTTCATTGGTCTCTGTAATTTTTAATGCTATTGTGTTAATGTTAGTAAGCTTTATAGGGCAACGTTTAGGGCAGAGTTTAGCAGAAATAGCAGGTTTTTGGCAACCTAGCCTTATTATTCTTTGTTTGTTAGTTATCTTTTATTGTATTACAAAGGGGTTTTATTTATTTAAAGATAGATAAATTGGAAAAGTTATAGAGAGGATTACAATGTCAAGTGATAAAATTTTTGAAATACCTATTCCTAGTGATAATGATGGATTTGTTGTTTTAAAATGTCCAATTTGTAGTGAAAAATTTATGATTCAAGTCCAAGATGTAAATGATGATAGCTTGATAGATGTTTGGTGCCCTAAGTGTGGTCTCAAGAGTGATAATTATTTAGATGATGATGTAAATGATTTGGCAGAAAATATAATTCAAAACTATGTTGCTGATTTATTAAATGATTTTTCGAAGGATATGGAGAGAACATTTAGAAACAATAAAAATATACAATTTAAAGGAAGTAAGAAGATAGCTAGGGAATCAGAAATGCCAATTGGAAGAAAGGTTGGAGACTTCGAAGAGAAAAAATACTTGTGTTGTGATAAAGTAGTAAAATTACGAACTACAACAAAATTCGAAGGCGGTTATTGTCCGTTTTGTGGGGAGTTAGTAGATGGAGATTAATAAAAAAGAACTTAGAAAAATTAGCAGAAGATTTAGAACATTGGCTTCAAATGTGATGAATGCTTATTTCGGAGAACAGACAGATGCATTAATAGAATTTATAGATTATGTTAAGGGGACATCTTTGATATTTGATTATGTTGAGAGCTTAGCTTATGATATAGAGGGGTTAGAATCAGAACTCGATAAAATTGCTTCCTCATATGGAAGTAAAGCTTTAGAACTGGGGGCTGATAGCCGTAGAAGAACTTATCTTTTATATAGAGCTTTTGACTATATTGCCCTTAAAAAGTTGTCTACAACTGATTTTGGACGGTACTATGCACATAGTAAAAAATATCAAGATATGGCAAAAGCATTTGGTGATAGGTTGATTTATCCATTTGTTATAGAAATTGAGGAGTATATTAAGGATATTGCGACCGATATGGGATTTGATAATGATAGTTCATATTATATAACGATTAATAGTTCAGGAGTACAAGTAAATATTGCTGAACATGGTAGTACAGTTAATGCTGAGCAAGGAAATATCATTAATAAAGAGGAAATTTTTAGAGCCATAAAGAATGTGGAGGATGCTATTGAAACAATAGGAAATAGTGAATCTAAATCAGTACTCAAGCAAAACTTAGAGATTGTTAAAAATGAGGTTCAAGAAGTACAACCTAAAAAGGCAATTTTGACTTCAGCTTTTAATACAATGAAATTCATCGCAACTACTGTTGCCTTAACCCCTGATTTAGCAGAAGGAATTAAATTGCTTGCCTCAGTAATTGGAATAAAAATCTAAGAAAGAGACATTTTTTAGGTGAGAATATATGAAAAGCTACAAATTGTAACTTGGAATATAAAAGCTCTGCAAAAACATAAAAAATCAAAAAGCCCTGCCATCGAAATGATAGCAGGGCTTAACTTCAATATCCAAATGATATATTTATCTAAAAAGGTAGAGTAAAAGGTAGAGTTCTTATTGATTTGTAGCACAATTTATTGAAATCCAAAAATTCAAAAATCGCTTTAAATCAATATTTTGACGCCTGTTGACGTGTACTGAACCCCTTACTTAACCTCTGTAAGGGTTAAATAATAGGACTATAAACCTTATTATATCAAGGATTATAGCTTTTTGAAGTACAAAGGTAGTGATAAAGGTAGTGATGAAGTCAACTTGCCAGCTCTTCCATTTTATTTAGGAAAATATCCACTGCTTCAAACTTCTTTTTAGGAGCTAATTCCGCATAGGTATCCATAGTTGTTGATATGGACTTGTGTCCCATTCTATGTTGTAGCTCTTTCCAGTTCATACCAGCATTTAACATCATAGAAGCGTGTGTATGGCGGAAGAGGTGGAAACCATAGTCAGGTAAACCAAGAGCCGATAATCGCTTTTTAAGGGTTGCACGTTCGTTTCTATCACACATATAGTTGCCATAGATAGTTGGGAAAATAAGTGAAGATTTTGGTAGACCGTGCTTTTCAAAATAGCCAGTCATTTCCTCATGAAACTCTTTGAGACTTTCCATGATTGAAAGTGGGACGGCAACTCTACGATTCCCAGAATCCGTTTTAGGAGTTTTCTTACAAACCATTTCCCCTTTGATACCTAGTTTGTTATTTGCACTTTTCCACATTAATGTTTTACTGACAATAATTTCATTAGTTTCAAAATCAAGGTCAGTAATTTCTAATGCCAATAACTCATTTATTCGCAATGCAGATGCTAATAGCGTGTTACAAATGACCTTAAAACGTCTATTTGCTCTGGTATTGGGCAAGGTATCAAGGTAAGATAACCAATGTTTCAGGTCATCATCATGGAGTACCATAATACGCTCTTTGTTTGCTTTTGGTTTAGGTGGAATCTTGATTGATTTGGCTGGATTAGTGGTCAGCCCACAGTTTGTAATGCCAAAATCGAAAATATCACTAACCTTGTGAGCCATTGCACCAAAATCTTTTGCACTGCCTTTCGGGGCACGTTTTGTTCCAGATTCAATTGCTTTTTTGGCTTTTTTTGCTAATTGATTTAGCCACAATTGGATATCTGATGCTTCGATCCGCTCAGGTCTATAATCGCCAAATTGAGGAATGATGTATGTATCCAAGTACCCTCGAACTCGGTTTATTGTATTTTGCGAAGATACCCAAGTTTTGAAGTTGCTAAACCATACCTCAGCTAGACTTTCAAAGTTATCAATTTGGATAGTTTCTTTAATAGTAGAGCCAGCCTTTTCAAACTCAATTTTAGCTTCAACAATTTTTCTATCCAAAGATTTTAATGTTTTAGCAGTGATAGTTTTTGTGATTCGTTTACCTGTTTTTATGTCAGTTCCAATATAAACACCTTTGATGGAATAGCTGACATCACCATTTTGTTTGGTAACTTTTGTTATCTTTTTATTATTGTGTTGAATGATTTCTTTATTCATAGAGCCTCTTTCTTCGGACGATAAAAAAGGCTAGAATAGAACCCTCACATTCTTTGTTTGATAATTCCATTCTAGCACTTTTTGGAGTTAAATAGTTAAAAATTCAATGACATCTTCCATCTTGTAATAAACAGTACGTGTTCCCTCTATTGGAGGTTCAAGACGTTTTAAACCTTTATTTTCCCAAGATTTCAAAGTGTTCGGAGAAATTTGTAACAGTTTTAGAAGTTCTTTTTGCGTGATAATTCCATAAGAATTCTTTGTTTGTAATTCTTTCTGGATGATAGTAATAATTGTATTCAGCAATTCTTCAATTCGGTTTAATTTAATTGTCTCCATCAAAATTTGCTCCTTGTTCTTTGATTGCTTTTTGTAGTCGCTTAGGATTATGCCGACGTGAGTCCAGATAGCGAGAGAAAAAGTAGGTTCGTTCAATGATTAGTCCCAATAGAGCGGTGTCATTATCTCGCGCATACCATACAAGTTCCTCAAATTCTGTAATGTCATTTTGTTCAATGGTATCAATCACTTCTGTGATGAAGTCATCAGAGTTTTGCTGAACTAAAAATTGGGCAAGGTTAAACCCGCAGCCACATTCAATGTCTTTAATATCGTAAGGGCTTTTCTCAGGATTCTCTGCATGAGTAAAATAGTCATACATTCCTTTCGGTGATATGACAGGTTCAACGTGAGCCGGACCGTTGAGTTTGTCTTTGATAAGTTCGGATACTTGCGCGTAACTTTTGAGAGAATCAAAATAGAATGCTCCATGCTTATGTGCTTTCTTAAACTCTCCTGTTTTTTTGTTTACGTCCTTATCATGCCATGGTGACAGAACAAATGGAACATGAATTTCTTCGAGAATTTCTAAATAGTTTTCGGGCGCACTTTCCTGATAGAATAGAAAAGCCCATTTATTTGAACGTTGTTCTTTTGCCATAGGTAAAATTCCTCGCTTTCAATTTTTTATTATTTCTATCTATTAGGAGATTGGAAGGGCATAAATCGGAGTTTTTGAGAAAATTTAATTTTTTTCTGATTATTGATTATTGGATTAAGTGGGGGTCGTAGTCACCCCACTTAATCCTAAACTTTGCAATTAAAAAACGGCGCTGTTTGGCTTCCACTACGTGGGCCACAGCGCCATTAAGCTATTCTCTCTTATTACCAATAAGATAAGTCCATTTTTTTGCTGGTTTCTGAGGTGAAAAGAAATAGTCAGGGTTATATCTTGCCATTTCTTCTATAATCATCGTATCCATATCATTTAGGATCTTCTTGGCTTGTTGTGTCTTTGGGAGTCTAATCATCAAAATAACGTTATCTTCTCTAACATCTACAATAGATTGTCGTACTGCTCTATTGAAGTGTTTGTTAACGGGATTATATTGTTTCATTTTTGTTTGCTCAGTTGTAGCTAAGACTTCTGAGTGTTCACTTTGATGCAAAAAAATGCGGATAGCCAAAGTTTGCTTGATAGATTCCCATAGATTTGATAGATTATCTTCTTTTTGTCGCTTCTTAATTTCATAGCTAACGAGCAAGATGAAAATAATTGAACTGATAATTGAAATTGTTAAGCTAAGCCAGAAAATCATGCTAATAAAGCTAGTAACCACGGATAGATAGGTAAATTTTTGTAAGAAATCCACCATAAATCCTAAGAATACCGTACATAATGTACAGAGGATTACTGTAAGAAATACTGAAAAGCAGAAGTCGAAAAACTTCTGGAAATATGTTGTTTTCATAAGTTACAAGATTCCTTTCTTGGTATAGTATGTTGGACACAGCAAGGGTAAGACCTGATAAGGATGCTCGTTATCAATGATTTGAATAAGCCCTGTTCCTTTTCCGATCGGAATAACAATACCTTCTGGATCGAGGTCTGGAAATAAGAACTGTACTGTTTTCTGATTGATGTTACCAACCTGAATTAATACATTAAATTGTTCGCGGACTGATACAGGAATTGTACTATGATCAAAACGCTGACTTACAAGAAGCAAGTGAACCTTGGTTGATCGCCCTAATAAAGCAATTTGAGATAACAGAGAAAAGAAGGAATCTTTGATATTTTTGTTGATTCCTTCTGATAAAGCAAGCACCTCATCGATAACGATAGTTAGATGTTGAAATTCATGATGTGGATCATCAAATAAAATCCTTTGTCGTTTATGAATTATTGTCAAACACTGACTCAAACTTTCGTTAATTTCTGATACGAAGTCGGATTTGGAACGATTCTCTTGAGGGTGAATGACACTAATTTGATTCTGCTTTGCCCACCGTGATGGAGTATCATATTTAGGATCAACGATAATCAGGTCGGAAATGTTTTTCAGTATACTTAACAGATAAGTTAATGCATAGCTTTTACCACTACCTGAGTTCCCAGCAATAGCCATAGAAGTTACTTTATCATAGTTAATCATTAGATTTGCCATAATAGGGATATCATTACCTTTTAGCGATAATGTGAATTTTTCTAGGTCTGGAATGATTAGCCGCTCAGAAATACCTTTCTGCCAAGGAAAAAACAGCCCACGTTGAATATGAATATCGTTTGTTTTCAGTGCAATAAAGTAGGCAGAATTTTGTTTTAGTAGCGTGTATTGTGGGTAGAGAGATGCATTAGCGATTAAGAAAATCTTTCGATACAGTTCGTCATCAATGACAAATCCTGATGGAAGACGAGGAATGAAGATAAATCCGTTTTCTTTGACAGAAATGTCAAAAGAGTTGGTATAAGAAGTTTCCCCTTGTAATACAGAGCCCAAAGCCATGTTCAGACTCTGTAATAGGTATTGTTCCAACTCTTTTTGTGTGATAGCTGGAACCATTATTTCACCTCTTTAAATCCATTAGCTCTAAAGTAAACGTTATAGTTGACCTCACATGCTTGCAGGTTGTCAAAGGTGATAAGGGAAAGATATTCAGGGAGTTCAGGTTCTTCAAGGAATTTTACTTGAAATGGTGGTAATCCCTTTTGCCCAAACCAAGCCTTATATGCAACAATTTCACCCGTCGGTTTTCCACCTTCATACTTTTGTTGTGCTTCAAGCTCATCACAAAGCAAGTAGATTGGATCTTGAAGGCTAACGTATTGTTCTGCTATTTGACTTGAATAACCGCCTTTACGGTATTGTGGTTTCATTTTCATAGATTAGATACCTCGTATATTCTATTTTGTGATAAAAAGTATTGGTGACATGCTCGGTTTGAGGTCATGAGCTGGACTTGTTGATTTTTTCCTTTCTATCTTATAGGAGATTCAGGAGGTGAATTTCGGAGAATTTTTTAAAAAAATTGAATTTTTTATTATTTTGACTCATACATAATGTCTAATGGAATTTAGAACATACAATTTAGGGAGCTTTTTTTAAAAAAACTGGCAATCATTGATTGCCAGTTTCGGAGACTACCTGTAGTCTTTTAACATATCTTGTAACACTTCTTGGTGTTTTTTGAAGCGACTTGTCACAGTTTTGTCACTACATTCTACAATTTTAGATAGTGCAGACGATGAGATTGGCCTATCTCTTAATTTTCCAACCATAATAATTTGGTCATTCGTAGAGAGGGCAGATATGTAATCATGCACAGTTCCTAATAGTTCGTTATAGATATAAGCTTGTTCAGCATCTAACGAATCACTAGCAATTAAATCATATCTATCTGTTTGACGGCCTTCGTTTGAGATATTTTCATCTAAACTTCCAAGTTTATGGTATCTATCTCTTCGTTTAGCATTTGCGAAAGACTTATCTTCATCTTTCAGTATCTTGTCCCATTTTTGGATATCTGTATAATCCTCTGGAGTGAGACGGTCTTCGAATGTTCTTATTGGCATAATAGCCTCTTTCTAAGTCCATTTCTAGAACGGAAAGAAACTTTTATGAGCTACACTGAATACCGATGTGTGCAAAAAGGCACACCAAAAAACGGATAAACAGATATATGCAGAACTCGACCGTCATCGTCGGAGTTTTCATATTCGTTTCTATCCGTCCATTTGGTGCGCACCAGTTAGGACTGTAATTATATTTGTTGATAAGGTTTCCCTTACAAGACGATTTTATCTCAAAATAAAGGGGATTTTTGTTTATGCTCTTTGTAAGAAAATGTTAAAATGTGAATAGGAGGAGTTATGGGATTATCTGAGAAAGAAAAATTTGAGATAAGAAAAGTTATTAAGGCGAATAAATGGTATACGTTTGAAGAGGCTGAATCCGATTTAAGAAAACACTGGCAACCCGAAAATGATAAAAACGGGGACTATTTATCCATGAAACGTAGTCAAATTCAGAAAATTTTACGTTCGGATATTCTTGGCACTTACTTAGAAATTAACAAAAGAAAAAAAGACCAATCAGATGATGAATGGTTTATACAAACTATTTATGGATGGTCTAAAAAAGAGAAATTTTTTTTGGATTATAGCGATGGTAGAGAAAAAGAATATAATGAAGAACTGCATGTGTTTCCAAAATATGATAAATTGTTTACTGAATCTGAACTAGAGCAAAGTATTATTCTCTCTTCTTTTGATGAGTTATTAGGTGACACGGATAAAATGGAGATGAGGGAAATCTATGAAGAATTATATGGTGGAAGTGGTAAAGGGAAAACCCTTTATTTAATGACCGAGCCCTATCTTTTTGCGTTAAAACACGAGATAGAGAGGCGACAATATCCTACGAGTACGATTAGCATTTCCCCACATTCTCCTAAAGAAATACTTGAGAGAATATCAGAGGAAAATTTTTCCTACAATCTTCAAACGATTGTATATACTTTAATAGACGAGTTTATCTATTCAATCAATGATGAAGTGTTTAAACATCAAAAGGCAAGAAATGAAGAAAGACAACGGTTTCAGGAAATTGCTGATTTTTTAAAAAAATGGAAAACTATCTATTCTGAAGAAATACAGAAATTAGAAAAAGTCTTGTCAACCGAGACACTTCTTGAAGAATTTTATGCAATATTGAATAAATTTAATCAGCCCTTTGAGTATCTTGTTGATGAGAAACTTATTAAAAATAAATTTGATGAGAAATATTTGCATGAAAATTTACAAATCTCTAGTGATGAATTAAAAAAGGCAGTAAAGCAAACTATTTATTCAGTTGAAAAATATAATTTGGATAAACTTGAGAGTGCTTTATCAGCAGATACAGAGTTTATAAGTAAATCAGCTATATTTAGGCATCAAATATCTAGCCGTATACATGAAATATTGCAAAATTTAAACGCAGATTCTCTCTTGTTTTCTTCACTTAGAAATGCAGGCATTGAATAAAGAAAAAATGCAGACTCATTAAGTCTGCATTTTAGATTCTGAAAATTTTAGAAAAGTAAGATAAAGGATAAACATTAGTTTTTGAACAGGTCTAATATTTAATACATAGTCATGAAATCTCCAAGATTTTTGATTTGTTGTTTAATAATATGGTATTGTTCGGTTGAACTTTTGGGGAGAACATATCTTGTAGAGCGTCCCTTACCTTCTATCTCAATATACTTTTTATTTTGTAGAGATTTCAGGTTTTCTCTAAATTTATATTCGGTCATTAAAGAATTTTCGAGGACATCATTTTTAGTAATGCTACCATTTTTTATGATATATTCAAGTATTATCTTTTCATTATCTGATATGTCTGAATAAGAAGATAATAAATCTACTTTCCAGATTGTAACAACAGTACTATCAAAGGTAGTGCTTACTTCAGGAATTTTTAGTTTATATTTTTCGGAAATATCAAAAATTTTCGGTCCGCCTGACCCAGCTTTTTCTGACATCCCAATTCTACGGAATAATGAAGAGATTGTACTGTTTCGCGTTTTGGAAGTTCCGCCATGTATAAATTCAGGAATAGAAATTTTCATCTTACCTGGATTTTTAAATTCATAGAAGTCTTGATAAGCCGTAATAACTATAGGAGAATCAAAATCATAGTAAGCATGCATTAAGCAATTTACTAAAGCTTCACGTATAGATTCAGATAGGTCTTTCTTGAATGGTAAACGATGAGCAGATTCGTTATTAAACTCAAATCTATCATTTGTTGTAGTAGTTAATTTCTTATATGCTAAATTGAAAAAGTCGAACATGTTTAAATCAGGGTACATCATATCACCTGTTGAAATTCTATCGTTCCACCTAGTTGAAAGAGAGGTATCTTTTTCAAAATAGTCTAGTTGAAATTTTGGATAACGAGAAATGATAGAGTTATACTTTCCAAAGAATATCAGTCCTCCTGCAGTTAATTTATATGTATTATTTGTTCTATCTTTTTTGAATACACCAATTTCGATTAGAAAATCTCTCAAAGAAATGCTATTATATTTTGTGTTGCCAGTAAGTTCAATTAATAACTTTTTGTAATGTTCTATTGTATCTAAATTTAGGTCGTTTTCGTCAAAATTATTAAGTAACTCACTATCAATATCATCATGAGAACTTGTCATCAGATACTTGAGCTCTTCTTTGTCAAGTCGAACATCACCTTCACCTAATCTTTTATATGATTCACGATAATCATTTTTTAGATGAACAGGTTTTTGGTCAGGGTTGGCTTCTCTTACAGTGACTACTATGAGTTGTTTATCTTTGTTTGGAATGTCAATGTATTCAATGTCATTATCAGTAAGTAGATTACAACTAACTTTTTGTTTGTTTGCAACCAAAGCAAATAAATTGTCTCGTATTTTTTGAGGATTATTGACTCCTTGGTAGGGGTCGATATTTTTTTCATCTATTCCGAGAATTATTTTTCCGCCATTGGTATTTGCAAATGCTGAGTAGGTTTCCCAGAAAGATTTTGGTAGACTATTTTCAGCTTTTTTGTATTCTAAATCAACCCCTTCAAAAATTAAGTTCATTTTTTCCCTTTCCCTAAAATACAATATTTCTTAAAGTTTTTTACGATTATCACGCGAAAAAATAAATTTGATAGATAACTACTAATCCTTGATTTCATAGTCTTTCTAAGATGTCATCTTAAACCGTCATGCGAAAATCACGCGAAAATCACGCGAATATTTTCCATCAAAATTCGATTTAAAAGCTTGTAGGACTTTTAATTGTGAAAGATAAAATAGGCAGATTTAATTGGAACTTTTTGATGGAATTTTTAAAGCACTATTGCGTGAATATAGAATTCACTCTATTATAACACAATGATAAGAATAAATAGATGTCGGAGTAAGCATAGAAAAAAGAGAAACCTCATCGTGAAGTTTCTCTTGCTTTTGATTGTCCGAATCAGTATCGTATTTCAAAAAAAGTAGTGATTTAGCTGATTTTTATTGCAATACATTGAAATTTTAAAATTCAAGAATCGCGTTAGATCAATTTTTTTCGTTTCTATTGAAACGTAATTATCCGCTATTTCACTTCAGTAATAATCAATTCGTGAATCGTTTTGATAAGGGTTAATCTAGAAGAATAGGATAACCATCTTATTTTATTAGCTATATTTAATTGGCGATAGATGTTAATCTCTTTACTTTATTTTTTGAAATAAAGAGATTCAACAGAAAAATGATCTATCGAGACATGTATGTTTTGTAAAGAACGTAGATGGGAAAGAGAACATTGTGTTCCTTGTAATAAATCTCTTTCAAGGAATGTTTCGCAACTCTACTATAACGTGTTTATTCCTTTTTGTGTTTACACAACTTATTTTACACTACCGTCATGTTTGATTGGACTTAAATGATTATTTAACGGAGTGCTTATCAATTCAATAAACTGTTTTGAAAAGACTTCTGGCGGAGTGGGAAAAGGTTCAGTGATCCAAGTTTCTATAATACTTAATACACAATTTACAATATAATTTGATAAAGTATCATTTTGTAGGAACGAATGGTTTAAGTTAATAGGTGCGTTTAGTAGCCAGTTTGAATATTTTTCTCGTAAATAATTTCGCCAATTAGGGATAGCCGACGTAGAGTAGACACAGCGAAGCCAATCTCTATATTTATATAATTCTGGAATAATAATTTTTGAGAAAAAAACTTCAATTGAGAGATTGTGTTTTTCAAATAGTAAAAATTGTTCATTTATAGTAGTATCAATAGAATCCATGATGAAATCTACTATTTCTTCATAACTTTTAAAATGCTTTTGGTATATTGCTTGTCTCGAAATTTTTGCCTCGTTAGCGATTTCAGTTATACTGAAAGTTGAGCGTTCTGGATATCGTTCTGCTAGTTTAAAAAACGAATTAATAATCTTTTCTTGAGTTCCTTTTACCATATTAAATCCTAAAAAAATTTACAAACTGTCAAAATATTTATATATACGATATATTCTAAAGAGAATTTGTTTAATTTTCAAGTTTAAAAAGTTGATAATGTGTAAATTTTTTCATATGAAGATATAAAACAACGATGGGTATTATCATGTATAATAGGATATACAGTATATTAATCAAAACTGGTTACCATTTTAAAAATTATTCAGTAGTGTTTCAGAAAGGAAAATATGAATACAGTTGCAGTAGGAGTAAAACATTTATCAAAGAAATTTCATATTGATAAAAATAAAGAGATTACGGTGCTTAGAGATATCTCTTTCAGTGCTGGTTATGGTGAGTTTGTATCTATATTAGGAGTAAGTGGATCTGGTAAATCAACCTTGTTAAATTGCATATCGAGTTTATCAGGGCCAACCGAGGGAGTTGTCACGGTTAATGGTTGCAATCCATATCAATTAAAGAATAATAGATTGTCACAATTTAGAAGAGAAGATATTAGTTTTATTTTTCAATCTTATAACCTACTTCCAGCTCTCCCAGCTTTAGAGAATGTTGCTTTGCCTCTGAGATTGTCCCACAAAAAAATAAGTAAAAACGACATTCAGGCCCTGTTAGATAAAATGAACTTTAAAGCTGAATTGATGTCCCCCGTTTCTTCATTATCTGGCGGAGAAAAACAAAAATTAGCTATCGCAAGAGCAATTCTTTCAAATACTCGTATTATATTTGCAGATGAGCCGACAGGTGCTTTGGATAGTACATCAAGGAAGATTATTTTTAAAATGTTAGCTGATTTAGCACATGAGGGAAGATGTGTCATTATGGTAACCCATGATATTGAATTAGCAAGTCAAACGGACAGAGCCCTAATCTTAAAAGATGGCAAAATCTATCAGGAATTGTTTACCCCCACTGTTGAAGCTCTTTATAAGGCGTTAGAAATGAAAGATAGTGGGGATTAACTTAAAATGTTTAAATTAATTTATTATCAATTTAAGTACTCAAAAAAACAGTGGCTAGGGATGTTTCCTCTATTTTTTGCTTCGAGTTTATTAGTTGGAATGTGTCTCTCTGTTGCATTTAGTACTATAAAGTATCAGCAAGTATTTCGAGATGTTGGGAGTCCTACCTTATTATTTGTAGGGCCAGTTCTTTTTGGTGGATTTACTTTATTATTTCTAGTTTCTGGTCTAATTCGACTATTTTTGAATTTAGCAAAAGAGGACTATCGACAATGGTCAATAAATGGCGGAAGTAGAGTTCAATTGTCATTATTGATTAGTGGACAGCTCACTATTTTTGCATTTTTAGTAAGTATAATAGGAAGTTTTTGCTCAATCTTTTGTGCAAGATTTTATTATAGTTATGCGCAATACTTGGGGGGAGAAAAATTATTACCAACTATACCGGTTGATTTCAGTATGTCAGCATTTCTCTTGACCATCCTGATTATTTGCTTACTTGCCTTCATAGGTAGCTTTCTCTATTTATATAAGATCCTAGGTAATACAGTCTTGCTTGGAGATAGATTTGATTCCAAAAACTACTTTTTTATTAAGTTAATTAAAGTTTTAGGCTTTGCTCTAAGTTTAGTCTTCTGGCTAAAATTGATTATTCCATTCTTCACTGTGTCTGTGAGCAAACCTAATGAAAAATTATTATTCAGATTGGATGACTCAATCTTACTAATTTTAGTTATGCATTTGTTCTTGTTAGCCTTCATTTCGCCACATATTCAAACTTTTCTAACTAAAATTTTATTAGGTTGGCGTTCGTCTTATGATTTTGTTATGGCAAAATGGATTATTCTGAAGGATCGAGAGTATTTGAAGTCATTAACGGTTTCTATTTCCATAATAGCAATCTTAATTTCAGAATTAATGATTTATTCTGATGTTGCCTACTCAAATTTAGCAAAAAAAACAGCATCAGTTGAAATAAATGCTGTTCTACTGTTTTTTGTAGTAGGGCCACTAATAGTTGTGATAGCTAATCTTATTTCTATCACAGTTCTTTCTTCAGTTAAAGAAAAAGAAGAGAAATCGCAATGGGAGAGAATTGGAATATCACATAAGCAGGCCGTGACCATAAGATCTGTACAAGCATTAACATATACTGTTATAATGCTTACTTGCACAGTCTTTTTCAATATTATTTTCTTCGTATTAATGCATAAAGAAGCTCTGTTGTTAGGGATTAAACAGATGAAGTATGGAACTATTATTTATTATCCAATAGCTATTTCTATAGTTATGTATTTATTTATTTTTATTACCAAAATTTGGTTTGATATTAGAAATAAAACAAATTTATAAATTATAGAGGTGTCAAATTATTTCGTATGTATTGCACATAAAAAATTGTTCCATTAATGTTCATATTCATTCTTACACACTTTAATTTTATTTGACTAATAATGATTTAATTGCCTATTTATGAGATCTTTATTGCACTATATTTTACAATTTATCTATTTATAAATTACTTGAAACCAAACCGTTTCAACCCAGGTCTTACGATTTGTAAATAAAAGAACAATAACAAAAAGAGGAGCTTCATACTAAAGTTCCTCTGCTTTTTATCGTCCGAATCAATATTCTTATTTCAAAAAAGGTAGTGAAAAAGGTAGTGATTCGGTTGATTTTTATTGCAATGTAATGAAATTTTAAATTTCAAGAATCGCTTTAAATCAAGGCTTCTACCGTCTATTGACGTGTAGTGAATCCCTATTTCACCTCTGTAAACACAACGTGTTTGCGAAGTTTTGGTGAGTACTTCTTCAATTGAAGACGGTCTGGAGTGTTACGTTTGTTTTTAGAAGTAAGGTACAAGCGTTCACCAGATTCTTTGTGTTCAAGTGTAATATTTACGCGCATGGTATCTCCCTTCTATTATTCAGCTGATGCAGCTTTAGCGATCTTACGTCCTTTGTAGTATCCTTTAAGTGATACACGGTGTGAACGTGAGTAATCTCCAGTTGCTTCGTCAAAGTTTACAGATGGAGCTGTTACTTTGTAGTGCGTACGACGTTTGTTTTTCTTCGCTTTTGATGTGCGACGTGCAGGTACTGCCATTTCGTTTTTCTCCTTTTAAGATATAAATTCAATTAGGTTTGATTTTCATCAACTGTAACAGTATAACAAAACTTTTTTGTAAAGTAAAGTTACTTGACAAAAAAATTGAAATTTTTGAAAGAAACTTTTCTGTTGTCTGTTTCTCCAAAGTCCATGCCTATCTTTGTGGCCTCTTTTATGCTATAATGGTAAAAAATGTAACGAGAGGAATGACATGACAGAATTAGACAAACGCCATCGTAGTAGTGTCTACGATAGCATGGTAAAATCTCCCAACCGTGCCATGCTTCGCGCGACGGGAATGACCGATGAAAGCTTTGAAAAACCAATTGTCGGAGTGATTTCGACATGGGCGGAAAATACCCCTTGTAACATCCACCTTCACGATTTTGGAAAATTGGCCAAAGAAGGTGTGAAAGATGCAGGTGCTTGGCCGGTTCAATTTGGGACCATTACGGTTGCGGACGGGATTGCTATGGGGACTCCTGGTATGCGCTTCTCCCTAACATCTCGCGATATCATTGCGGATTCTATCGAAGCAGCTATGGGTGGTCACAACGTTGATGCTTTTGTAGCCATCGGGGGCTGTGATAAGAACATGCCTGGTTCGATGATTGCCATTGCCAATATGGATATCCCAGCGATCTTTGCTTATGGTGGGACTATTGCCCCAGGGAATCTTGATGGAAAAGATATCGACCTGGTTTCGGTTTTCGAAGGAATTGGGAAATGGAATCACGGTGATATGACGGCTGAAGAAGTGAAGCAACTGGAATGTAACGCCTGCCCTGGCCCTGGTGGCTGTGGTGGGATGTATACGGCCAACACCATGGCGACAGCGATCGAGGTCCTTGGGATGAGCTTGCCAGGTTCCTCTTCTCACCCTGCTGAATCAGCGGATAAGAAGGCCGATATCGAAGAAGCAGGTCGTGCTGTTGTCAAGATGCTGGAAATGGGACTCAAGCCATCTGACATCTTGACCCGTGAAGCCTTTGAAGATGCTATTACCGTGACCATGGCGCTAGGTGGTTCCACCAATGCCACTCTTCACTTGCTCGCGATTGCTCACGCAGCCAATGTGGACTTGACCCTTGAAGACTTCAATGATTTCCAAGAGCGCGTGCCTCACTTGGCAGACTTGAAACCTTCTGGTCAATACGTCTTCCAAGACCTTTACAATGTCGGTGGTGTGCCTGCCGTCATGAAATATCTTCTTAAGAATGGGTTCCTTCATGGAGATCGCATCACATGTACTGGTAAAACAGTAGCTGAGAACTTGGAAGCCTTCGCTGATTTGACACCGGGTCAAAAAGTCATCATGCCACTTGAAAATCCGAAACGTGCGGATGGTCCATTGATCATCTTGAAAGGGAACTTGGCTCCTGAAGGAGCAGTTGCCAAAGTATCAGGTGTGAAGGTCCGCAACATCACGGGCCCTGCTAAGGTCTTTGACTCCGAAGAAGCTGCCATTGAAGCCGTTCTTTCGGATGAAATTGTGGATGGCGACGTTGTCGTTGTTCGTTTCGTAGGTCCTAAGGGTGGTCCTGGTATGCCGGAAATGCTATCCTTGTCATCCATGATTGTTGGGAAAGGCCAAGGAGACAAGGTAGCCCTCTTGACAGACGGACGCTTCTCTGGTGGTACGTATGGTCTCGTTGTTGGTCACATTGCGCCTGAAGCTCAGGTTGGTGGCCCGATCGCCTACCTCCACACAGGGGATTTGGTAACGGTTGACCAAGATACCAAAGAAATCACCATGCACGTTTCAGACGAAGAGTTAGCGAAACGCAAGGCAGAAACAACCTTGCCGCCACTGTATAGCCGTGGGGTTCTGGGTAAATACGCCCACATCGTTTCTTCAGCATCACGTGGTGCCGTAACCGACTTCTGGAATATGGAACAGTCTGGTAAACAGTAATTACAAGGACGACTTTGTCCAAAGAGAGAGTGGGACAGAAATCGGTAATTCGTTAGAATTCGATTTCGTCGTCCCACCTCCGCACAGTTGAGTAGGGCTGTAAAAGCTGATGAAATCAGTGTAGTAGAGCCCACTCAACCACTGCGTCTTGCTCGACAATCCAAAAATAATTGAGAGGCTAGGACTTTTGTCCCAGCCTCTTTTTTGGCTCAAAGTCGCTATTTTTAACCCTGTCGCTGAAGCGTATGAATATTACTTTTTGGGAGATTTGAGTGTATTATCTGTCATTTTTCTTGTAAATCCGTCTATAATTTGCTATAATTGTGACTAATCGAATCAATCCTTTAATACTGTCCAGAGAGGCAGGCAAGGAGCTATGGAAATGAAAGGCCTGGGAAGACCAGCCTATATTTTGTGTATCTCCTTGTTGTGGGGGATTTTTTTGTATAGTTGAAAAGTGGTTTGATGAAAAAGAGAAATCGTCGATGATGGAGCATGAAGTACTCCTTTACGATTTGGTCATCGAAGGTAGACGTTTTTGTTCAGCCATAGCTTGTCGCATCTTAATTTTAGGAGGTTTTTACGATCGTGAATGACGTTAAATATGATGTGAATGATATGCCAAAACCTGGTTTATTGGTTGGTTTATCTTTCCAGCATTTGTTTGCCATGTTTGGGGCGACAGTGCTGGTGCCGATTTTGGTTGGGATTGATCCTGCCATTGCTTTGTTCTCATCTGGTTTGGGGACCTTGGCTCACTTAACCGTGACCAAGTATAAGATTCCTGCTTATATGGGGTCTAGTTTTGCTTATATTGCTGCTATGCAGATGCTGATGAAGTCAGATGGAATCGCAGCAGTTGCGCAAGGTGCTATGGCGGGTGGCTTGGTCTACTTGTTTGTAGCTCTGATTGTTAAGCATGCGGGTAAAGATTGGATTAATAAGGTCCTTCCACCAATCGTGGTTGGTCCCATTATCATGGTAATTGGTTTGAGTCTTGCGGCGAATGCAGTCACTGATGCGACAACCTTAAATAAAAGCTATAGTGGTTATGCTCTATTGATTTCGATGGTGACCCTCTTTGCGGTTATCCTCTTTAACATGTATGGCAAGAAGATTGTCGGTGTCGTCCCAATTTTACTTGGATTAATTGTGGGCTATATTTTCTCATTGGCTCTTGGTTTGATGACAGGACATAGTTTTGTTAATTTCTCAGAGGTAAGTGCGGCGCATTGGATTCAAGTTCCAAACTTTGACATTCCATTTGTAGATTATAGCTTTAAACTCTATCCAAGTGCGATTTTGACCATGGCTCCGATTGCCTTTGTGACCATGACGGAACATTTTGGTCACCTCATGGTTTTAAATAGTTTGACTGAGCGTGATTACTTCAAGGATCCAGGGCTTGATCATACGCTTACTGGTGATGGCTTGGCACAGATTATTGCTGGATTCTTTGGAGCTCCTCCAGTAACTTCTTATGGGGAAAACATTGGGGTTATGGCCCTTAGTAAGGTCTACTCAGTTTACGTTATTTCAGGCGCAGCAGTGATTGCGGTTGTCATGAGCTTTATTGGGAAGCTATCAGCACTCTTGCACTCTATTCCAACTCCTGTATTGGGAGGTTTGTCTATTGCCCTCTTTGGGGTTATCGCTGCTAGCGGTTTGAAAATTTTAGTTGAACATAAGATTGATTTTGATAATAAAAAGAATCTCTTGATTGCTAGTGTGATCTTGGTATCAGGGATCGGTGGTTTGATGATTGACCTTGGTGGTCTTCAAATTACAGGTGTGGCAACTTCAACGATTCTAGGAATCGTGTTGTACCAAATCCTTCCAGAACCAAAAGCTGACGAGGCTTAGTCCATTCTGGTAGTGAAAAAGTTTGAATGGATTTAAACATTATAAAAAACGAGGAACAAACTCTGATGGCAGAGCTGGTGTTCCTCGTTTTTTATTGTGGATCGGATTTCCAAAGAGGCATTCCTTCATTAGTTGACTACATTTTTAAAAAGGCAATGCTTATTATCGTGGCGGAAGGCCAAGGGCGATGCGCCCGTATCGGCTGATTCGTGTAATTTTCCAAGCGGGTAACCAAGTTACTTCAACCTTGACATCTTCGATCCCCTCAATTTCTTTTAGGCGAGCGACGATTTCGATCGGAAGGCTCTCAGCACAGTTACAAGCCGTATCGGTGAAGGTCATGACCACCTTGCAAGTACCGGCTTCATCTAGATGGATCTCGTAGATCAGTCCTAGGTTATAGACATCTAACTCAACATCGGTATCAAATACAAGCTCCAATTTTTCGATTAACGACTTCTCTAGTGCGAGGGCGCGGTCATTGATTTTGATATCCTCTCTCATCGCAAGATCCTTTCAGTGTAGTATGGCTTCCATTTTCTCATAATTCGGCTGATAAGGCAAGAAGAGAAAGAGGTTTTGAACGTGTCGAACGAAGGAAATTCTGTCCAGTCTCCATTTCTCTTCGAATTTGTGGTAAAATAGAGGCAAAAGTAAGACAAAGGATGAAGGCTATGAAATTACAAAAACCAAAAGGGACCCAGGATATCCTTCCTGGTGATTCAGCGAAATGGCAATATGTAGAAGGCTTTGCACGCAAGGTCTTTGCGCGATACAATTATGATGAAATCCGCACACCGATCTTCGAACATTATGAAGTCATCAGCCGTTCAGTAGGGGATACGACGGATATCGTTACCAAAGAAATGTATGACTTCTATGACAAGGGAGACCGTCATATCACGCTTCGTCCAGAAGGAACAGCTCCTGTTGTCCGCTCGTATGTAGAAAATAAACTCTTTGCGCCTGAGGTACAAAAACCAAGTAAGTTCTATTACATAGGCCCAATGTTCCGCTATGAACGTCCTCAAGCAGGTCGTTTGCGTCAATTCCACCAAATTGGGGTAGAATGCTTTGGATCGAGCAATCCTGCAACGGATGTCGAAACCATTGCCATGGCAGCGCAATTCCTGAAAGAACTAGGAATTGACAATGTAACCTTGCACTTGAACACCTTGGGAAGCCCTGCTAGTCGTCAGGCTTATCGTCAAGCCTTGATTGATTACCTCTTGCCAATGAAGGATCAATTGTCTAAGGACAGCCAACGTCGCTTAGAAGAAAATCCGCTTCGTGTCTTGGATTCAAAAGAAAAAGAAGACAAGGCGGCGGTTGAACAGGCTCCTTCCATCCTAGACTATCTTGATGAAGAAAGCCAAGCGCATTTTGATGCGGTTCGTCGGATGTTAGAAGACTTGGGGGTAGCCTATGTCATCGATACCAATATGGTGCGTGGCTTGGATTACTACAACCACACGATTTTTGAGTTCATTACAGAAATTGAAGGCAATGAATTGACAGTCTGTGCAGGTGGTCGCTATGATGGGTTGGTTGAATACTTCGGTGGCCCTGCGACAGCTGGTTTTGGATTTGGTATCGGTGTGGAACGGATCCTTCTCGTTCTTGAAAAGAAAGGCATTGAATTACCGATCGAAACAGGCCTAGATGCCTACATCGCTGTCCTAGGAGATGAGGTCAATGAAGCAGCGCTTAGCTTGGTTCAAGCCCTTCGAATCCAAGGCTTCAAGGCAGAACGTGACTATCTTGGACGTAAGCTCAAGGCACAATTTAAGTCAGCAGATGTCTTTGCGGCCAAAGCCTTGATTACCTTAGGAAGCAGTGAGGTTGAAAGCGGTCAAGTCACTGTGAAAAACAACCAAACTCGTCAAGAAGTAACGGTAGCTCTTGAAAGCTTGAAGAAAGACTTCCCATCTGTTTTAGCAGAGTTGGGATTGGCTTGATCGAACGGGAAAGACAAGGATAGACAAGATTTATCTGGGAGTAGGGGCAAAATGGTTGCTCCTGCTCTCTTTTATCTTGATTCTGTTTGCCGACCTTTGCCAAGATTTGGCGAAAAGCCGTTAAATTTTCTGACATTTATGATATAATGAGAAGACTACTAGTAAAGGAATGAAACAGTCATGACATTAGTTTACCAATCAACACGAGATGAAAAAAATACTGTAACAGCTAGTCAAGCTATCCTTCAAGGGTTGGCGACAGATGGCGGTTTGTTTACTCCAGTCTCTTATCCTCAAGTAGAGCTGGATTTTGATACCCTCAAAGACGCTTCTTACCAAGAAGTGGCCAAGCTTGTTTTGTCAGCCTTTTTGGACGACTTTACGGCAGAAGAGTTGGACTACTGTATTTCTCATGCTTATGACAGCAAGTTTGATACTCCAGCTATTGCTCCTCTTGTCAAACTCGATGGGCAATACAATTTGGAGCTTTTCCATGGTTCAACCATTGCCTTTAAAGATATGGCTTTGTCGATCTTGCCTTATTTCATGACAACAGCAGCTAAAAAGCACGGTCTGGAAAATAAAATCGTCATCTTGACAGCGACATCAGGGGACACTGGTAAAGCTGCCATGGCAGGTTTTGCCGATGTTCCAGGTACTGAAATTATTGTCTTTTATCCAAAAGACGGTGTCAGCAAGGTACAAGAGTTGCAAATGACGACTCAGACTGGGGACAATACCCATGTCATCGCCATTGATGGAAACTTTGACGATGCCCAAACCAATGTGAAACATATGTTCAACGATGTTGAACTACGTGAAAAATTGGCAGCCAACAAGATGCAATTCTCATCAGCCAACTCCATGAACATTGGCCGTTTGGTTCCTCAGGTTGTCTATTACGTATACGCCTATGCGCAATTGGTGAAAACAGGTCAAATCACAGCTGGAGAAAAAGTCAACTTCACCGTCCCAACAGGAAACTTTGGAAATATCTTGGCAGCTTTCTATGCCAAACAAATCGGTCTTCCAGTTGGGAAATTGATCTGTGCCTCAAACGAGAACAATGTCTTGACAGACTTCTTTAAAACACGTGTCTATGATAAGAAACGCAGCTTCAAGGTGACCACTAGTCCATCGATGGATATCTTAGTCTCTTCAAACTTGGAACGCTTGATCTTCCACTTGGTAGGCAATGATGCCACAAAGACCAAAGAGTTGATGGAAAGCCTCGTTGCAACAGGTCAATACCAATTGTCCGACTTTGATGCAGATATCTTAGATTTGTTTGCGGCTGCATACGCAGATGAAGCAGAAACTGCTGCAGAGATCAAGCGGGTCTATGAAGCGTCTGATTACATCGAAGACCCTCATACAGCCGTAGCATCAGCCGTTTACCAAAAATACCGGACCCAAACAGGGGATGCTGCTAAAACAGTCATTGCCTCTACAGCAAGTCCTTATAAATTCCCAGTTGTAGCAGTAGAAGCGGTGACAGGCGAGACAGGTCTAGGCGATTTCGAAGCCTTGGCCAAATTACACACCCTCTCAGGTGTTCCTGTGCCACCGGCCGTAGATGGACTTGAAACTGCGCCGGTTCGCCATCGTACAAGCGTAGCTGCTAAAGACATGCAAGCAGCAGTAGAAGACTACTTGGGACTGTAATTCTCCCTATTAGAAAGATCAAAAGAGCCGTTTGGCTCTTTTATATACTCATGAATTCATACAAAAAAATCTTAAACATTGCCCTCCCTGCCATGGGTGAAAATTTCTTACAAATGCTGATGGGTATGGTGGACTCTTATTTAGTGGCTCACCTGGGCTTGATTGCCATTTCAGGTGTTTCCGTCGCAGGGAATATCATCACCATCTATCAAGCCATCTTTTTGGCACTGGGTGCGGCAGTTGCCAGTGTTATGTCCAAAAGCTTGGGTGAAAAAAATCAAGCCAACATTGCCTACCATGCGACAGAGTCACTGAAGGTGACCTTGTTGTTGAGTGCTCTCTTAGGAGGGGCTTCGCTGTTATTTGGACGCCAGATGATTTCGCTGTTGGGGACTGAAGCTGCAGTAGCCGAAAGCGGGGGGATTTACCTTTCCTTGGTCGGCGGGACCATAGTTCTCTTAGGCTTGATGACGACCTTGGGCTCCTTGGTTCGGGTGGCCAACAATCCACGTCTTCCTATGTATGTGAGCCTGTTGACCAATGTTTTGAATGCTCTATTCTCCTCTGTGGCCATTTTCCTTTTTGGTTGGGGAATTGTCGGAGCAGCCTTGGGGACTGTGCTGGCCCGTCTGGTTGGGGTTGTCCTCTTGTGGCAAAAGGTCCGGCTACCCTTTGCCCCCCTTCGTTGGGGATTGGATCGTAAGCTCTTGAACTTAGCACTTCCAGCTGCCGGAGAGCGGCTGATGATGCGGGCTGGAGATGTGGTGATCATTGCGATCGTGGTTGCTTTTGGGACCGAGGCAGTCGCAGGAAATGCCATCGGAGAGACCCTGACCCAGTTCAACTACATGCCTGTGTTTGGAGTGGCCACAGCGACGGTCATGCTCGTAGCACGGAGCCTAGGCGAAGGGGATCTTGAGCAGATTGACCGCCTTCGAAAGCAGTCTTACTGCTTGTCCTTTGTGTTGATGTTGCCCATTGCTCTGAGTATCTTTTTTGGGGGCACCCTTCTGACCCATCTCTACACACAAGATACAAAAGCGGTAGAAGCTAGTCTATCGGTTGTCCTCTTTTCTTTGTTGGGAACGCCGTTTACAGCAGGAACGGTCATCTATACAGCTGTTTGGCAAGGCTTGGGAAATGGGAAACTTCCATTTTATGCAACGACGATTGGTATGTGGGTCATTCGAATTGGAGCCGGTTATCTGCTTGGAGTAACCCTTGGCTTTGGCCTTCCAGGGGTCTGGACGGGGACACTGCTCGACAATGGCTTTCGTTGGCTATTTTTGAGTCAGCTATATAGACGAAAAGTAGGAGAGAAGAAAAAATGACAAAACAAGCCTTTATTTGGGATTTGGACGGGACCTTGCTGGATTCTTATGATGCTATACTGGCGGGTCTTGAGGAGACTTATGCATCTTATCAGCTTCCGTTTGACCGAGCGAGTATTAAAGACTATATCTTGAAGCATTCGGTTCAAGATCTTTTAGTAGCGGTGGCAGCAGAGTATCAACTGGATGTGACAGACTTAAATCATCGCCGAGCAGAAAGTCTAGCAGAGAAAAATGCCCAGGTCCTTCTGATGGAGGGAGCGCGTGATGTCCTGTCCTGGGCGAAGGATGCTGGGATAGAACAATTTGTCTATACCCATAAGGGAGAGAATGCCTTGGTCATCCTACGGGACTTGGGTTTGGAATCTTTTTTTAAAGAGATTTTGACCAGTCAAAGTGGTTTTGCCCGCAAGCCTGACCCAGAAGCAGCCATTTATCTGATGAAGAAGTACGGGTTGCATCCGGAAAAGATCTACTATATTGGGGATCGGAGCCTGGATATTGACTTTGCAAGAAATAGCCAGATTCAGAGTATCAATTTCTTGACGTCTGACTATGAAGGTAATCACCAGATGGAAAGTTTATTAGATATTCCAGCTATTTTAAACGTTGAAAAGAATCTGTAAAGAATTTGTTTTCATTTTGAAATAAAGTCGTAAGCTTTCTTTAAGAAATGTCCGCTATAATAGAACCATAAACAAAGACCTCCTAACTTTGTTTAGAAAAATCCTAAAACTTTTCTTTTTCATAATAATCTCCCTAAGAGTCGCCCAATCAGGCGGCTTTTTTTGTGCGAAAAAACAGTGCCAGCTTTTTTTCTTGCCAGGATAGAAGAAAAAGTTTATGATTGACTAATCAATTATTGATTTATCAAAAAACGATTCGGAGAAGGAATATGGCAGAAATAAATGATTCGCTCTACCAACTACGTTTGGCAGATCAATCGACCACACAACTCTTTGAAAAGCGACTAGGGATTAGCTTAACACGTTACCAAATCTTGCAGTATCTATTAGAACAAGCACCTTGCAATCAGATCGCGGTTCAGGAACGCTTACAGATTGATCCAGCGGCTTTAACCCGGCATTTCAAAATTTTAGAAAAGGAAGGATTTGTCCATCGGAGTCGAAATCCAAAAAACCAGCGAGAAATCTTAATTCATTTGACGGATATGGCCTATAATCGTTTGGTCAAACATCCCCCTCGCTATCATGTGGCTGTGAAAGATCAGATGAGTCGCATTTTGACCACTCAAGAACAAGAGCAATTTTCATACTTGCTGGATAAATTAGTATCTGGTATTGAACAAATAACGATTGAATAAAAAGGAGAGCTACGATGTCATTACTGACGATTATTTTAGCAAGTCTTGCTGCACTGGAGCATTTATACATATTTTATTTGGAGAGTATCCGAACCACATCTGATACCACCAGTCGGGTTTTCAACATGGAGAAAGAAGAACTCGCTCGCCCATCTGTGACCTCTTTATTTAAGAATCAAGGAATCTACAATGCCTTGATCGGTGTCTTCCTCTTGTATGGATTGTTTGTGTCCAAAAATATTGAAGTCGTTACGATTTTTGTGCTCTTTATTATTGGAGCAGCGGCTTACGGTGCGATGACAGCCAATAAAAAGATTATCTTGACCCAAGGTGGTCCTGCAATTTTGGCTTTGTTGAGTATCCTATTTTTGGGATAAAAAGGACAGGCCCCTAGGGATCTTTGATCTGATTTTATTAAATAAGTGTAGAAAAAAGTATAAAAAAAGACTAAAAATTTTATTGACTTTCTAAGAAAAAGGGTTATAATGGTAGCAACAGAAAAGTAATGAGTCGGCTATTTTCAGGGAGCTTGTGGGAATTGTGAACAAGCAATAGCGACTGATGAAAATTGGACTGTTATGATCAATGAATTCTAACCCATGTGAATTCGGTTGGCACCCCTTACCGTGCAACTCCTTGATAGAGGAGATAGAGATGTAGGGAAAGACCAGCTATTTTTCCCTATAAAAGAGGTGGCACCGCGGACACTACGCCCTCACACAGTTTTTGTGTGAGGGCTTTTCTATGTGCCTTAGCAAGCGAAGCGCGCTTAGGCACATAGATCCCAAAGCGCAAACAGAGCGATGGGATATCCTTGATCGCCTTAGCAAGCGACGTTACGATTCATTAGAAAAAGAGTTCTAAAAGAGAGGTTTCTGATATGAAAAAAGTTTTATCTGCTGATGTGTTGAGTCCAATTTTGGCTTATATGCGTTTGGATGCGCCCCATAAAATGATCTTGGAGTCGATCCCTCGTGAAAAAGAGAATGCGCGTTTTTCAATTGTAGCCTATCGGCCAGTCAGTGAAGTCAAGTTTGAACATGGCATCCTCTATTACAATGATCAAATTGTTGAAGAGGATCCTTTGGACTTTTTGAATCGCATCACGGTCAAAACGAAAACTTCCGAAGAACTCCCTTTTAACGGTGGGGCGATTGGATTTGTCGGCTATGACTTGATTGGTCTCTATGAGAACATTCGTTCCATTCCTGAAGATACGATCGGCACCCCAGATCTCCACTTTTTCTTATATGAGAGCTATGTGATTTTTGATCACAAAAAGGAAAAGGTCTATGTGGTGGAAGAGAACCTCTATAGTGGACGGAGTGAAGCAGAGCAAGCGTCGAGCTTGGAGCAAGTATTAGCACAATTGGCAAGACCTGCAAAAGAAGAGTTTCAGGACAAGGACCTGCATGCGCTTCATTTCCACAATCATTTGGAGCAAAAAGAGTTTGAGGAAATGGTGGCCCTAGCCCGGGACTATATTCGAAAGGGAGATATGTTCCAATGCGTGCTCAGTCAACGTTTTTCAGCTGATTTTTCAGGCAAACCATTGGATTATTACCGCAATTTGCGCGTGACCAACCCTTCGAATTATCTCTACTTTTATGATTTTGGGGAGTACCAAATTATCGGTGCCAGTCCAGAAAGTCTAGTGTCTGTCAAGGATCGAGTGGTGACAACCAATCCCATTGCTGGCACGCGTCCAAGAGGGATCGATGAAGAGTCTGATCGGCAATTGGCAGCTGATTTGACAGGGGATCCCAAAGAAGTCGCAGAACACCGAATGTTGGTGGATCTAGGGCGAAACGATATTGGACGTATCGCTCAAAATGGGTCAGTTGAAGTGACCAAATATATGGAAGTGGAATTCTTCCGTTATGTCATGCACTTGACCAGTGTGGTCAAGGGGCAACTACTTCCTGGACTAGCCTCCATTGAGGCTCTGAAGGCAACTCTTCCAGCTGGGACCGTTTCGGGTGCTCCCAAGATTCGAGCCATGAAGCGAATCTATGAGGCAGAAAAAGAGAAACGCGGGGTTTATGCGGGGGCTATTGGCTATCTCTCTGTGACGGGGGATCTTGATTTTGCTATTGCGATACGAACCATGATCCTCAAAAATAAGAAGGCTTATGTGCAGGCCGGAGCAGGAATCGTTTATGATTCGATCGCTGAAAATGAATACCAAGAAACCGTCAATAAGGCAAAATCGATGACAAGGATTGGAGAAGAAGGATGATTTTATTAGTCGATAATTACGATTCATTTACCTACAATTTAGCACAGTATATCGGAAAATTTGATGAGGTCCAGGTGCTTCGAAATGATGATCCGGACTTGTA
This sequence comes from Streptococcus sp. 27098_8_99, assembly GCF_041431935.1. NCBI lineage: Bacteria > Bacillati > Bacillota > Bacilli > Lactobacillales > Streptococcaceae > Streptococcus > Streptococcus sp. 27098_8_99. Next base: position 117,907 of record NZ_JAPVYQ010000005.1, read on the forward strand.
CCAAGTTGCCCAAGAAGCAGATGCCTTGGTCTTTTCTCCAGGTCCAGGTTGGCCAAAGGATGCGGGCAAGATGGAGGAGATGATCCGAGATTTCGCGGGGATCAAACCAATCTTGGGGATTTGCTTGGGGCATCAAGCGATTGCGGAAGTTTTTGGAGGGCGCTTGGGATTGGCACCACAGGTCATGCATGGCAAACAAAGCCAGATCCAGCTAGAAGCTCCTTCTCCGCTATATGCGGGTGTCGCAAAAGAAGTCCCAGTCATGCGCTACCATTCGCTGACGATTGAAGACATGCCAGAGGATTTTGTCATTACCTCTCGAACGACGGATGATCAAGCCATTATGGGAATTCAACACCGTAGCTTACCGATTTATGGTTTTCAATACCATCCAGAAAGTATCGGAACGCCAGATGGGCTCAAGACCATCGAAAATTTTGTCAAACTAGTCAAGGAGCGGAAGATGAAACAAGTGCTTGCAAAAGTAGCAGAAGGAATGGATCTAACCAGTGCAGAGTTAGAAGCTGCTATGGAGGAAGTCGTTGCTGGTCGTGCTTCAGAAGCACAGGTGACGGCCCTTCTTCTAGGTCTCAAAATGAAGGGGGAAACGGTTGAAGAGCGGACGGCTATTGCAAAAGTGATGCAGGCCTATGCAGTCGCTATTCCTACAGAAGTTCAAGGAGCGATGGACAATTGTGGAACTGGGGGCGATCGTTCGTATAGTTTCAATATTTCAACAACAGCTGCCTTCGTCCTTGCTGGTGGTGGCATCAAGATGGCGAAACACGGAAATCGTTCGATCTCTTCCAAATCCGGTTCTGCGGATGTACTAGAAGCTCTAGGGATTAACCTTGATTTGGGTCCAGAAGACTTGGGACGAGTATTTGAAAAGGCGGGGATTGTCTTTCTATTTGCTAAAAACCTGCATCCTGGCATGCGCTATATTATGCCCGCTCGCTTGGCGCTAGGGGTGCCGACAGTGATGAACTTAACTGGTCCTCTTATCAATCCGATTCCTCTAGAAACCCAGCTATTGGGAACCAGTCGTCCTGACATGCTAGAAAGCACGGCAGAGATTCTAAAGAATTTGGGTCGAAAACGCGCAGTGGTGGTGAGTGGCCCACAAGGCTTGGACGAGGCAGGCCTTGATGGGGAAACCCAGCTCGCTGTTCTGGAAGATGGACAGGTTACCTTATCCAGCTTTCAACCAGAAGATATAGGAATGGAGCGCATTGAAATTGATCAAGTACGAGGTGGTGACGCCAAACGCAATGCGGAAATATTGCTCAGTGTCTTGAAGAATGAAGCGAGTCCCTTCTTAGAGGTGACGGTCTTAAATGCAGGCCTTGGTTTTTATGCCAACGGCAAGGTAGATTCTATCAAGGCGGGGATTGCCTTGGCACGTGAAGTGATTGCCAGTGGGGCTGCCCTTGAGAAATTGAGATTATTACAGGAGTATCAAAAATGAGTCAAGAATTCTTGCCAAAGATTCTAAAGGAAAAGGCGCGTGAAGTGGCTGCGATGAAAGAAGAGGAACTCCAACCTTTGCGCGAGACCTACCGCCTGTATGATTACCTAAAGAGTCATCCAGAAAAGCTTCAGGTCATTGCGGAAGTGAAAAAGGCCAGCCCGAGTCTGGGAGATATTCATGTTGATGTGGATATCGTCGCGCAGGCTAAGACTTACGAAGAAAATGGGGCCGTGATGATTTCTGTCTTGACCGATGAAGTGTTTTTCAAGGGCAGTATCGAGTATCTCCGGGAAATATCTAGTCAGGTGCGTATCCCCACCCTCAACAAAGATTTCATTGTGGATGAAAAGCAACTGATTCGGGCGCGAAACGCAGGGGCGACCGTGATCTTGTTGATAGTTGCAGCCTTGCCAGAGGCTCGTCTGAAAGAACTCTATGAGTTTGCGACCCATCTTGGCCTGGAGGTCTTGGTGGAGACCCATAATCTGACAGAACTAGAGGTCGCTCACCGGATTGGGGCTCAGATCATCGGGGTCAATAATCGCAACTTGGTGACCTTTGAGACAGATCTCCATACTAGCCTTGAATTGGCGACAAGCTTTGAACAAGAACCGGTTTACATCTCTGAGTCTGCTATTTTCACAGCAGCAGACGCGCGTATGCTGGCTCCTTATTTTAATGGCATTCTCGTTGGGACAGCCCTCATGAAGGCAGACAATGTGGCTGAAAAAGTAAAGGAGTTGCAGATTGACAAAGGTTAAAATTTGCGGACTGTCCACTCCAGAAGCTGTCCAGACAGCTGTTGAAGCTGGTGCGGACTACATTGGTTTTGTCTTTGCACCAAGCAAACGGCAAGTGACGCTGGAGCAAGCCCGGGAGTTGGCTACAGGGATTCCAAAGGGGGTTCAAAAAGTCGGTGTTTTTGTATCACCACAAAGAGAAGAAGTGGAGCAAGCTTGCCAAGTTGTGGGCTTGGACCTGATACAAGTGCATGGATCGATGGATGAAACCATCTTGCAAGAGTTTCCCCAACAAACGATTCGCGCTGTTCAAGTGGGGAAAGATACAGCTCTTTCTGAGACCAGTGCCGATTATCTGCTCTTTGATGCTCCTGTAGCAGGAAGTGGGCAGACTTTTGACTGGCAAAAGCTCGAAACCCAAAATTTCACAAAGCCCTTCTTTATTGCAGGAGGCTTGACGGTAGATAATGTAGCAGATGCCATTCGCTTCTTTCATCCTTATGCGGTGGATGTATCCAGTGGGGTCGAGACAAATGGAATAAAAGATCAAGAAAAGATAAAACGATTTATAGAAAGGGTCAAGCATGGCATATAAACAACCAGATAAAAACGGATTTTACGGGCGGTTCGGGGGACGATTTGTCCCTGAAACCTTGATGACAGCAGTTTTAGAATTAGAAGAAGCCTACAGAGAAAGTCAAGCAGATCCTTCTTTTCAAGCAGAATTGGATCAGCTTCTGAGACAATATGTCGGTCGGGAAACACCGCTCTATTACGCTAAAAATTTAACCAAGTATGTCGGTGGAGCCAAGATCTTTCTTAAAAGAGAAGACCTCAATCACACAGGGGCTCATAAAATTAATAATGCCCTAGGACAAGTTTTATTGGCACATCGGATGGGCAAAAAGAAGATCATCGCAGAAACAGGGGCCGGACAGCACGGTGTTGCAACGGCAACGGCAGCTGCTTTATTTGATATGGAATGCACCATCTACATGGGGGAAGAAGATGTCAAACGCCAAGCCCTCAATGTCTTTCGGATGGAGTTATTGGGCGCTAAGGTTCAATCAGTAACAGATGGGTCACGTGTTCTCAAGGATGCGGTCAATGCTGCCCTTAGAGCCTGGGTAGCAAACGTGGAAGATACCCACTATATCATGGGATCTGCTCTAGGACCTCATCCATTCCCAGAGATTGTCCGTGATTTTCAAAGTGTCATTGGCAGGGAAGCTAAACGCCAATTTGCAGAGCAAAATGACGGGGCTCTGCCAGATGCCGTCCTAGCCTGTGTAGGAGGTGGATCGAACGCCATTGGTCTCTTCTATCCTTTTGTAGAGGATACATCTGTTGCCATGTATGGGGCGGAAGCTGCTGGACTTGGGATAGATACAGACCAGCATGCAGCAACCTTGACCAAGGGACGTCCAGGAGTCCTTCACGGCGCCTTGATGGATGTTTTACAGGATGCCCATGGACAGATTTTAGAAGCCTTCTCGATTTCAGCAGGCCTCGATTATCCAGGAATTGGGCCAGAACATTCTTATTTCCATGATATCAAACGGGCAACCTATGTGCCTGTGACAGACCAAGAAGCCCTAGAAGCCTTTCAATTGCTTTCAAAAGTGGAAGGAATCATTCCAGCCCTGGAATCGAGCCATGCTATCGCCTATGCGGTGAAATTGGCCAAGGAGATGGGTCCTGAAAAATCCATGATTGTTTGCTTGTCAGGTCGTGGGGACAAAGATGTGGTACAAGTCAAAGACCGCCTAGAACAAGAGAGAGGAGAGTAAGATGGGAAAGACCTTAACAGAGCATTTACAAAAGCTGAAAGACCAGCAGCAAGGGATCTTTGTTCCGTATATCATGGCAGGAGATCATGAAAAAGGTTTAGCAGGTTTGCAGGAAACCATCCAATTTTTGGAAGATCTTGGTGTCTCAGCTATTGAAGTTGGTATTCCTTTTTCGGATCCGGTGGCAGATGGCCCTGTGATTGAAGAGGCAGGACTACGAAGTTTAGGCCATGGGACGACGACAGAGGGTCTGGTGCAAACGATCCAGCGTCTGGAGACAAGTGTTCCTTTGGTCATCATGACCTATTTCAATCCCTTGTTCCAATATGGGCTCGAAAGCTTTTTTAGAGATGTAGAAGGAACAGCGGTCAAGGGAGTGATTATTCCGGACCTCCCCCATGAACATGCGGATTTGGTAGAGCCTCTGTTAGCGGATAAAGACATCGCTTTGGTTCCACTAGTGAGCTTAACCACAGGAATCGAGCGCCAGAAAAAATTGATCCAAGGTGCAGAAGGTTTTATCTATGCTGTAGCGGTTAATGGAGTGACGGGGAAAGCTGGTAGCTATCGAGACGATCTGGACCACCACTTGGCCCAATTACACGAAATAGCTTCGATTCCTGTTTTAACAGGTTTTGGAGTTTCCAGCATGGAGGATGTTCACCGTTTCAACAAGGTCTCAGATGGCGTTATTGTGGGATCTAAAATCGTTAAGGCTCTCCACCAAGGAGAGACAGACGCCGTCGCTCATTTTATTTCTCAAGCAGTGAAGGGCTAGCAGGTCTATTCTACTTGTAATTGGCTCGATTCTCCTAGATCAAGCTCTTTGTCTACTATTTTAAACATTCCCCTCGTTTGTCTTTACAAACAAGGGTTTCTCATTACAATAGAGATAGTAACAAGAAAAGAGGAAAAGAGAATGATAAGCCTTGAAGAGATTGATCAAGTCATCCAGTCGGGTCCTTTTGAACCAAGCTGGGACTCTCTTAGCCATCAAGTTTGTCCAGACTGGTATCGGGATGCCAAATTTGGAATATTTATCCACTGGGGCGTCTACAGTGTACCTGCCTTTGGATCGGAGTGGTATTCACGAAATATGTATATCCAAGGGAATCCTTGCTATGACTACCATCGAGAGAATTTCGGAGATCAGGCTAGCTTGGGCTACAAGGATCTCATTCCTCTTTTTACAGCGGATCGATTTGATCCGGCATCTTGGCTGGATCTCTTTCAAAAAGCAGGCGCTCAGTATCTTTTCCCAGTTGCGGAGCACCACGATGGTTTTCAGATGTATGCCTCTAAACTCTCGCCTTATAATAGCTTAGAAATGGGGCCAAGACGAGATGTTTTAGGAGAACTGAGGGCGGAAGCAGAAAAACGTGGTCTACACTTCTGTACGTCTTCTCACCGGGCAGAGCACCAGTTTTTCTTTTCACATGGCAAGGAGTTTGACAGTGATATTCTGCAAGAAGTCCCAAGAGACAGCGTCTATTGGCCAGCAGAGCCAGAACCGAAGGATCATTTTGATCTCACCTCCAAGCCCTATCCAAGTGAAGAGTTTTTGGAAGACTGGCTCTTGCGGACCTGTGAACTGGTGAGGGATTATCAGCCAGAGCTTCTCTATTTTGACTGGTGGATCCAGCATGAGAGTTTCCGTCCCTACTTAATGCGCTTTTTGGCTTACTATTACAATCTAGCAGCACAAGAGGATCGCGAGGTGGCCGTTTGTTACAAACAGGATGCCCTACCTTTTGGTTCAGGAATCGTCGAGATGGAGCGGGGAGGCTACGGGGAGACGCAAGCTTTTCCGTGGCAAATGGATACTGCGATTGCCCGTAATTCTTGGTGCTATACCCAGGATCTAGCCTACAAGACCAGCAAGGAATTGTTGCAAAATTTAGTTGATGTTGTGGCCAAAAATGGGAATCTTCTGCTCAATATTGGACCCAAGGCAGATGGCACCATCCCTGAGCAAGATCAAGACATCCTTACAGAGATCGGGGACTGGCTGGCGGTAAACGGAGAAGCCATTTATCAGAGCCGGCCTTGGCGGGTGTCATCGGACGGACCGACCGAGGCCCAGGAAGGTTCCTTCTCAGATGGGCAAGCGCCACTCTATACCAGCCAAGATTTCCGCTATACCACGCGTGAAGGCCTGCTTTATGCTATCCAGCTGGAACCAAGTGGACGGATAGAAGAGCTGACTTTGCCGTCTCTCGCCTATGATCTCAAGCAACCGAGAATCCTTCATGCGCGTATTCGGCAGGTAGAGCTCCTTGGAGAAAGCCAGCTCCTTTCTTGGAGTCAAGATGACCAAGGGCTCCACCTTCAATTACCAGCTTGTAGCCAAAAACAACCGCGTGTTTTGCGTCTCAGTTTTTAGTTTTCTTGAAGCTTTCTATAAGGAATGGTTTAGGTTTCTCTTGTATACTGTCCTCATCCAATAAGAAACGAGGTACAGAACATGAAAATCTCAGTCAATTATCCAAAACGCTTTAAGAAATTGCCACAACAAGGGTCTTGTTACGGCGAATAAACACTTCTCTTCATTTTTCATAAGAAACTCCTAAAGAAGGCTCTACCCGAAAGGGTAGAGTTTTTATGTACCAGAGACCTTGTGATTCGTGGTATAATAGGCCTATGGAAAAAAAGAACAAATTACTACTCATCGACGGGTCTTCCGTCGCTTTTCGTGCCTTTTTCGCACTTTACAATCAAATTGATCGCTTCAAAAATGCTAATGGTCTACATACCAATGCGGTCTACGGCTTTAACCTTATGTTGAGCCATCTGTTGGAGCGCATTCAACCAACCCATGTCCTCGTTGCTTTTGATGCAGGAAAGACGACCTTTCGGACGGAGATGTATGCCGATTACAAAGGGGGCCGTGCAAAAACTCCAGATGAGTTCCGCGAGCAGTTTCCTTTCATTCGTGAGCAACTGGACCATTTGGGAATCCGCCATTATGAGCTGGCTCAGTATGAGGCGGATGATATTATTGGAACGCTAGACAAGTTGGCAGAATCAACTTCTGTTCCTTTTGATGTGACTATCGTTTCTGGGGATAAAGATTTGATCCAGCTGACAGATGACAACACGGTGGTTGAAATCTCAAAAAAAGGGGTAGCGGAGTTTGAAGAATTCACTCCAGCCTATCTGAAAGAGAAGATGGGACTGACACCAGAGCAATTTATCGACCTCAAGGCCTTGATGGGAGATAAGTCGGATAATATCCCAGGTGTCACCAAAATCGGAGAAAAGACAGGAATCAAACTACTCCTAGAGTATGGCTCTCTCGATGGTATTTACGAGCATATCGATGAGATGAAGGCTTCTAAGATGAAGGAAAACCTCATCAACGACAAGGAGCAGGCCTATCTGTCCAAGACCCTTGCGACCATCGATACCAATGCGCCCATTGAAATTGGGCTGGACGATATCACCTATACGGGCCCTCATCTAGAAAATCTCGCCAAGTTTTATGAGGAGATGGGCTTCAAGCAACTCCGTCAGGCCTTGGATCTCAGTGGAGAAGAAGAGGCTCCTGTAGCCATTGACTATACAGAAGTCGAGCAGGTCACTTCAGATATGCTCACGGAAGATAGTTTCTTCCATTTTGAGATTTTTGGGGACAATTACCATACGGAACCCATAATCGGTTTCGCATGGGGGACCAAAAGTCAGCTCTACGTGAGTACAGATACTGGTCTTTTACAAACACCAATTTTCAAAGAATTTCTCGAAAAAACGCCCCTCAAGGTCTATGACTTCAAACGGGCCAAAGTCTTGCTCAGCCACTTGGGTATTACCCTTCAAAATCCCGCGTTTGACAGTCGATTGGCCAAGTATCTCTTGTCGACCGTAGAGGACAATGAAATTTCCACCATTGCGAGTCTCTATAGCCAGATTGCACTGCCGCTGGACGAAGTCGTTTATGGCAAGGGAGCCAAAAAAGCCATTCCAGAAAAGGCGGTCCTATTAGAGCATTTGGCACGAAAAGTCGCTGTTTTACTAGATACTGAAGAGCCTATGACGGAGCAACTAAAAGCTCACGACCAACTAGATTTGCTCTATGATATGGAGCAACCACTAGCAGCTGTTTTAGCCAAGATGGAAATCGCAGGGATTAAGGTGGAACGCCAGACCCTCCAAGACATGCAGGTGGAAAACGAAGCAGTCTTGGAGCGCTTGACCCAAGAAATTTACGAGCTGGCGGGCGAAGAGTTTAACATCAATTCTCCAAAACAATTGGGCGTCATCCTCTTTGAAAAATTGGAACTCCCTCTTGAATATACGAAGAAGACCAAAACCGGCTATTCCACAGCCGTTGATGTCTTGGAACGCCTAGCTCCTATCGCACCGATCGTGTCTAAGATTCTTGAATACCGCCAAATTGCTAAGATCCAGTCGACCTATGTCATCGGTCTTCAAGATTGGATTTTGGAAGATGGGAAGATCCATACCCGCTATGTACAGGATTTGACGCAGACAGGCCGTTTGTCCAGTGTGGATCCCAACCTGCAAAACATTCCTGTCCGTTTGGAACAAGGTCGTCTCATTCGTAAAGCCTTTGTCCCAGAAGAGGAAAACAGTGTCTTGCTGAGTTCGGACTATTCACAAATCGAACTGCGCGTCTTGGCCCATATTTCGGGAGATGAGCATTTGATTGACGCCTTTAAACATGGGGCAGATATCCATACATCGACTGCTATGCGCGTTTTCAATATTGCAAAACCAGAAGATGTGACGCCGAACGACCGTCGCAATGCAAAAGCAGTAAACTTCGGCGTGGTTTATGGAATTTCCGACTTTGGACTGTCTAACAACCTAGGGATCAGTCGAAAAGAAGCCAAGGCTTACATTGAGACCTACTTCGAACGCTACCCTGGCATCAAGGACTATATGGAGAGAGTGGTACGGGAAGCGCGTGATAAAGGCTATGTGGAGACCCTCTTCAAGCGTCGTCGGGAGATTCCAGATATCAATTCTCGCAACTTCAATGTTCGAGGCTTTGCGGAGCGGACAGCTATTAACTCACCGATCCAAGGATCTGCAGCAGACATCTTGAAAATTGCCATGATCCACTTGGACCAAGCGCTAGAAATAGGAGCATACAAGACCAAGATGCTTCTTCAAGTGCACGATGAAATCGTTCTGCAAGTGCCAAGTGATGAACTGGCAGCGATCAAAGAACTCGTCAAAGAGACCATGGAATCTGCTATTGAGCTTGCGGTACCACTAGAAGCCGATGAGAATGCAGGCAAAACATGGTATGAAGCCAAATAAGATTGAGTTTATTCAAAATAGAAAGCGGTAGGAGACTTTTTAGTTTCCTACCGCTTTTAATGACAAACACTTGCAATGCCTTCCGTATTGTTATACTATTTAAAGAAAGGAAACGCATACAAAAGGAGATTCTTATGGCTTATTCATTTCGCAATCCTAGTGATGGCATTATCAAACATTACCTAGAAACGAGCAAGATCATCGCTGTAGTTGGATTATCTGATCGTGAAGACACAACCAGTCATCGTGTCAGCAAAGAGATGCAAGAGCGGGGCTATCGGATTATTCCTGTCAACCCTCGTGCAGCTGGTGGCCAGATTCTTGGAGAAACGGTGTATGCTAGCTTGCAGGAGATTCCTTTCCCAGTAGATATCGTCGATGTATACCGACGCAGTGAGTTTTTACCAGATGTGGCACGTGATTTTATTGAGACGGATGCGAACATTTTCTGGGCACAATTGGAGCTGGAAAATCAAGAAGCAGAAGAAATCCTTCGTGGAGCTGGACGAGAAGATATCGTCATGAACCGCTGTATCAAACGGGAACACACCCGACTGATCTTAGGAGACTCCCTATACGGTTTATAAATGATAAACAATTGATCATAGAAGAAAACCCCAGCTTGCTGGGGTTTTCTTCTTACTCTTATTCAGTTTCATGGCTTGGATGGCCTGTAAAATGACGTGGCCCTTGTTTAATCTGCTTGATTTGATCATAAAAGGCAATTTGGCAGTTGATAAAGTAAGGCATGGTGTAAAAGCCGATGACATCGCGCGTGAAGTAATTCAGGAAGTACCAACCAATCAAGGTTAGATCGAGCACCAAGCGATTGCTGCGGAACCCTTTCATGGTTTCACGACTTTGGCGAAGGACTCCAAAGGCTCCCTTGTAGTCGCCGTCTCGTAATTGCTCATAGAGGATCAATTCGACCAGGCTGAGACTGTAGTATTGTGGCAGGTAAAAGAGGAGGCCGAGTAGGCCCAACACAACACCAGCAGTCATCAGAGGCATTTGTTGCATGAGAGATTGAAATTCAGGACTGGAAACACTCAAAGTACTAGGGTTGCTTACCTTGTCGTAGATCGCCAAAAATCGAATGCTAGCGTAGGTGCTGATGAGGCTCCCTACATAGAGGATGAGTCCCCATAAAAAGAGGACGGCTTGCTTCAAGATCAAGGTGGCAAATACAGAGGTAAAGCGATCTTGTTTAAAGATATCTAACACGCGTGTTCGGTGTTCGATTTTGGGATTGATCGTATCTAAATAGCTAAAAGTTGCACCGACCACTAAAATGGAGATGACAAAGGAGACAACAGAAGGAAAGAGCTGCCGCTGGATCATGTAGACACTTGCTTGCTGCAAGGTCATATCCGGTAGTAGGTCGACCAGATCTTGCCCGCTTAAGAGAAAGTTAGCAAGAATGGTCAACAGGACCGGAAGAGCAAAAAGTATAGCTAAGCCCGGTTGCTGGACTTGCATGGTGCGTGCCCGGAGGCGAATCAATTTAAGGTTCATAGATGACACTCTCTTCATAGTAGTACTTTTTATTATAACATAAGTCCGTGACAGGGCCGGTAAAATTTGGTACAATCGTACAGGTGCTCACAGGAAAACTGTGACAGGAATAAGAAGGCTGGGACTGTTTTTCCCAGTACGGAGGTAACCATGACAGATTCACCGATTCAATATCGATTAATCAAAAAAGAAAAGCATACAGGTGCTCGTCTGGGAGAAATTATCACCCCTCACGGGACCTTCCCAACCCCAATGTTTATGCCCGTAGGGACTCAGGCAACCGTCAAGACCCAATCGCCAGAAGAACTCAAGGAAATGGGCTCAGGCATTATTTTGGCTAATACTTATCATCTCTGGCTTCGTCCAGGAGATGACTTGGTCGCAAAAGCAGGAGGATTGCACCAGTTCATGAACTGGGATCAGCCCATTTTGACAGATAGTGGAGGCTTCCAAGTCTATTCACTAGCGGATACCCGCAATATTACTGAAGAAGGGGTAACCTTTAAAAACCACCTCAACGGCTCGAAAATGTTCCTTTCTCCAGAAAAGGCTATTTCCATCCAAAACAATCTAGGCAGTGACATCATGATGTCCTTTGATGAATGTCCTCAGTTCTATCAGCCCTATGATTATGTGAAAAAATCAATCGAACGGACCAGTCGTTGGGCAGAACGTGGGCTAAAAGCTCACCGTCGCCCTCATGATCAAGGTCTGTTCGGGATTGTCCAAGGGGCTGGATTTGAAGACTTGCGCCGTCAGTCCGCCAAGGATCTGGTCAGCATGGACTTTCCAGGTTATTCCATCGGTGGATTAGCTGTTGGGGAAAGCCATGAAGAGATGAATGCAGTACTTGATTTCACAACTCCGCTCTTACCAGAGAACAAGCCACGCTATCTCATGGGAGTGGGGGCTCCAGACAGTCTGATCGATGGGGTGATTCGTGGAGTGGACATGTTTGACTGTGTCTTGCCGACGCGGATTGCGCGAAATGGTACCTGTATGACTAGTCAAGGACGCCTGGTAGTGAAAAATGCGCAATTTGCAGAAGATTTTACACCGCTGGATCCTGAATGTGATTGCTACACTTGTAAAAACTATACCCGAGCTTATCTTCGCCACCTCCTCAAGGCAGATGAGACCTTCGGTATTCGCTTGACCAGCTACCATAACCTCTATTTCTTGATCAACCTTATGAAGCAGGTCCGTCAAGCCATCATGGATGACAATCTCTTGGAATTCCGCGAGCATTTCGTCGAAAAATATGGCTATAACAAATCAGGACGGAATTTCTAGGAAGAGCTAAATAGCAAGAACAAAGATTGCAGCCATCTGAGAATAATAGGAATAACTGCGAGACGCAGTGGTTGATTGGTATCTTTGGAGCTTGTTAAGCTCCAAAGATAACCTAATCAACTGTGCGGGGGCGAGACGACGAACAAATTGGATATAAATTTGTTCTGTCTCGCTCCCTTTTTTCTATATAATAGCAACTTTTTTTGCGCTCTTTTCTTAACGAAAACACTTTCATTAAAAAAACGAAAAAAATCTTCTCAAATCCCTTGCATTGGGCCTTTGTTTGTGTTAAACTACTATCGTGCTGTGAAAAACAGCTATTAGCTTTGATGCAAGAGGTTGCGACACGCTCGGTTGCATTGCCACGCAACGCGCGTCGGTTTTCTTGTGGAGCTAGCCTATTATCTTAAATAGACGAAAAGGAGAAAAAGATGGCAAACAAAAAAATCCGCATCCGTTTGAAAGCGTACGAACACCGTACACTCGACACAGCGGCTGCAAAAATCGTAGAATCAGCTACTCGTACAGGTGCACAAGTTGCGGGTCCAATCCCACTTCCAACTGAACGTAGCCTCTACACAATTATTCGTGCGACTCACAAATACAAAGACTCTCGCGAACAATTCGAAATGCGTACACACAAACGTTTGATCGACATCATCAACCCAACTCAAAAAACAGTTGACGCTTTGATGAAATTGGATCTCCCTAGTGGTGTAAACGTAGAAATCAAACTTTAATCTAAAGCTTGATCATGAGCATGAAAAACGCTCGTTAAAAACTTTTTGAAGAAAAAACTATAGAAAAGGAACTATTTTCTCATGACAAAAGGAATCTTAGGGAAAAAAGTGGGAATGACTCAAATCTTCACTGAAGCTGGCGAATTGATCCCTGTAACAGTTATCGAAGCAACTCCAAACGTTGTTCTTCAAGTTAAAACTGTTGAAACAGATGGTTACAACGCTATCCAAGTTGGTTTCGATGACAAACGCGAAGTATTGAGCAACAAACCTGCTAAAGGACATGTAGCAAAAGCTAACACGGCTCCTAAGCGCTTCATTCGTGAATTCAAAAACGTTGAAGGCTTGGAAGTTGGTGCTGAAATCACAGTTGACACTTTCGAAGCTGGAGACATTGTTGATGTAACTGGTACTTCTAAAGGTAAAGGCTTCCAAGGCGTTATCAAACGCCACGGACAATCACGTGGACCTATGGCTCACGGTTCTCGTTACCACCGTCGTCCAGGTTCTATGGGACCTGTTGCACCTAACCGCGTATTCAAAGGTAAAAACCTTGCAGGACGCATGGGTGGCGATCGTGTAACTATTCAAAATCTTGAAGTTGTACAAGTTGTTCCAGAAAAGAACGTTATCCTTATCAAAGGTAACGTACCAGGTGCTAAGAAATCTCTTATCACTATCAAGTCAGCAGTTAAAGCTGGTAAATAATAAGGAAAGGGGAATACAGTCAAAATGGCAAATGTAACATTATTCGACCAAACTGGTAAACAAGCGGGCGAAGTTGTTCTTAACGATGCGATCTTTGGTATCGAACCAAACCAAGCAGTTGTATTTGATGTGATCATCAGCCAACGTGCTAGCCTTCGTCAAGGGACTCACGCAGTTAAAAACCGCTCAGCCGTTTCAGGTGGCGGACGCAAACCATGGCGTCAAAAAGGAACTGGACGTGCTCGTCAAGGTTCTATCCGCTCTCCACAATGGCGTGGTGGTGGAATCGTCTTCGGACCAACTCCACGTAGCTATGCGTACAAACTTCCTCAAAAAGTTCGTCGCCTTGCACTTAAATCTGTTTACTCAGAAAAAGTTGCTGAAAACAAATTTGTAGCCGTTGATTCTCTTGAATTTACAGCTCCAAAAACTGCTGAATTTGCAAAAGTTCTTGCAGCTTTGAGCATCGATTCTAAAGTCCTTGTTATTCTTGAAGAAGGAAACGAATTCGCAGCTCTTTCAGCTCGTAACCTTCCAAACGTGAAAGTTGCGACTGCTACAACTGCAAGTGTTCTTGACATCGCAAATAGTGACAAACTTCTTGTTACTCAAGCAGCTATCTCTAAAATCGAGGAGGTTCTTGCATAATGAATTTGTATGATGTTATCAAAAAACCTGTTATCACTGAAAAGTCAATGGCTCAACTTGAAGCAGGCAAATATGTATTCGAAGTTGACACTCGCGCTCACAAACTTTTGATCAAACAAGCTGTTGAAGCTGCGTTTGAAGGTGTAAAAGTTGCGAATGTGAACACTGTAAACGTAAAACCTAAAGCAAAACGCGTTGGACGTTACACTGGTTTTACTTCAAAAACTAAAAAAGCTATCATCACGCTTGCAGCTGATTCTAAAGCAATCGAGTTGTTTGCTACTGAAGCTGAATAATCTAAGGAGGAAATATCGTGGGAATTCGTGTTTATAAACCAACAACAAACGGTCGCCGTAATATGACTTCTTTGGATTTCGCTGAAATCACAACAAACACACCTGAGAAAACTTTGCTTGTTTCTCTTAAAAACAAAGCAGGTCGTAACAACAACGGTCGTATCACTGTTCGTCACCAAGGTGGTGGACACAAACGTCATTACCGTTTGATCGATTTCAAACGTAACAAAGATGGAGTTGAAGCAGTCGTTAAAACGATCGAATACGATCCAAACCGCTCAGCTAACATCGCGCTTGTACACTACACTGACGGTGTTAAAGCTTACATCATCGCCCCTAAAGGTCTTGAAGTAGGTCAACGCATCGTATCAGGGCCAGAAGCGGATATCAAAGTCGGAAATGCTCTTCCACTTGCTAACATCCCAGTTGGTACTTTGATCCACAACATCGAATTGAAACCTGGTAAAGGTGGAGAATTGGTACGTGCTGCTGGAGCTTCTGCTCAAGTATTGGGTTCTGAAGGTAAATATGTACTTGTTCGTCTTCAATCAGGCGAAGTTCGTATGATTCTTGGAACTTGCCGTGCTACAGTTGGTGTTGTCGGAAATGAACAACATGGACTTGTAAACCTTGGTAAAGCGGGACGTAACCGCTGGAAAGGTGTTCGCCCTACAGTTCGTGGTTCTGTAATGAACCCGAATGATCACCCACACGGTGGTGGTGAAGGTAAAGCACCAGTTGGACGTAAAGCGCCATCTACTCCTTGGGGTAAACCTGCGCTTGGTCTTAAAACTCGTAACAAGAAAGCGAAATCTGACAAACTTATCGTTCGTCGTCGCAACCAAAAATAATCATAAGCAACTAGCTTACACTTTCCGCCAGCTCGGTAGCGCTGCCTAGCAGCGCAAGCCGCTGTGGTACTAAATTTTAAAGGAGAAAATTACAAAATGGGACGTAGTCTTAAAAAAGGACCTTTCGTCGATGAGCATTTGATGAAAAAAGTTGAAGCTCAAGCAAACGACGAAAAGAAAAAAGTAATTAAAACTTGGTCACGTCGTTCAACGATCTTCCCAAGTTTCATCGGATACACTATCGCAGTTTATGATGGACGTAAACATGTGCCTGTTTACATCCAAGAAGACATGGTAGGTCACAAGCTTGGTGAATTTGCACCAACTCGTACTTACAAAGGTCACGCGGCAGACGACAAGAAGACACGTAGAAAATAAGGAGAACATAAATGGCAGAAATTACTTCAGCTAAAGCAATGGCTCGTACAGTGCGTGTTTCACCTCGTAAATCACGTCTTGTTCTTGACAACATCCGTGGTAAAAGCGTAGCCGATGCCATCGCTATTTTGACATTCACACCAAACAAAGCTGCAGGGATCATCCTTAAAGTGTTGAACTCAGCAGTAGCAAATGCTGAAAACAACTTTGGTTTGGAAAAAGCTAACTTGGTAGTATCTGAAGCATTCGCAAACGAAGGACCAACAATGAAACGTTTCCGTCCACGTGCGAAAGGTTCAGCTTCACCAATCAACAAACGTACAGCTCACATCACAGTAGCTGTTGCAGAAAAATAAGGAGGTAAACTCGTGGGTCAAAAAGTACATCCAATTGGTATGCGTGTTGGTATCATCCGTGATTGGGATGCCAAATGGTATGCTGAAAAAGAATACGCGGATTACCTTCATGAAGATCTTGCAATCCGTAAATTCATTCAAAAAGAATTGGCTGACGCAGCTGTTTCAACTATTGAAATCGAACGCGCAGTAAACAAAGTTAACGTTTCTCTTCACACTGCTAAACCAGGTATGGTTATCGGTAAAGGTGGAGCAAACGTTGATGCACTTCGTGCAGCTCTTAACAAATTGACTGGTAAACAAGTACACATCAACATCATTGAGATCAAACGTCCTGACTTGGATGCTCACCTTGTTGGTGAAGGAATCGCTCGTCAATTGGAACAACGTGTTGCTTTCCGTCGTGCACAAAAACAAGCAATCCAACGTGCTATGCGTGCTGGAGCTAAAGGAATCAAAACTCAAGTATCAGGTCGTTTGAACGGTGCAGATATTGCCCGTGCAGAAGGATACTCTGAAGGAACTGTTCCACTCCACACACTTCGCGCTGATATCGATTACGCTTGGGAAGAAGCAGACACTACTTACGGTAAACTTGGTGTTAAAGTATGGATCTACCGTGGTGAAGTTCTTCCAGCTCGTAAAGACGCTAAAGGAGGTAAATAACCAATGTTAGTACCTAAACGTGTAAAACACCGTCGCGAATTCCGTGGTAAAATGCGCGGTGAAGCAAAAGGTGGAAAAGAAGTAGCATTCGGTGAATACGGTCTTCAAGCTACAACTAGCCACTGGATCACAAACCGTCAAATCGAAGCTGCTCGTATCGCCATGACTCGTTACATGAAACGTGGTGGTAAAGTTTGGATTAAGATTTTCCCACACAAATCATACACCGCTAAAGCTATCGGGGTACGTATGGGATCTGGTAAAGGGGCTCCTGAAGGTTGGGTAGCACCAGTTAAACGTGGTAAAGTGATGTTTGAAATCGCTGGTGTATCTGAAGAGATCGCACGCGAAGCACTTCGTCTTGCTAGCCACAAATTGCCAGTTAAAACTAAATTTGTGAAACGTGAAGCAGAATAAGGAGAGGTCATGAAACTTACAGAAGTAAAAGAATTTGTTAAAGAACTTCGTGGTCTTTCTCAAGAAGAACTCGCGAAGCGTGAAAATGAATTGAAGAAAGAATTGTTTGAACTTCGTTTCCAAGCAGCTGCTGGTCAATTGGAACAAACTGGACGTTTGAAAGAAGTGAAAAAACAAATCGCTCGTATCAAAACTGTTCAATCAGAAGCTAAATAATAGACTAGGGAAGGAGAATTTCAATGGAACGCAATAATCGTAAAGTTCTTGTTGGACGCGTTGTGTCTGACAAAATGGACAAAACAATCACAGTTGTAGTTGAAACTAAACGTAACCACCCAGTCTATGGTAAACGTATCAACTATTCTAAAAAATACAAAGCTCATGATGAAAACAATGTTGCTAAAGAAGGCGATATCGTTCGTATCATGGAAACTCGTCCGCTTTCAGCTACAAAACGCTTCCGTCTTGTAGAAGTCGTTGAAAAAGCGGTCATCATCTAATCATACCTGAAAGGAGAAAACGTAAATGATTCAAACAGAAACTCGTTTGAAAGTCGCTGACAACAGTGGCGCACGCGAAATCTTGACAATCAAAGTTCTTGGTGGTTCAAAACGTAAATTCGCGAGCATCGGTGATGTAATCGTTGCATCTGTAAAACAAGCTACTCCTGGTGGTGCGGTTAAGAAAGGTGACGTTGTAAAAGCTGTTATCGTTCGTACTAAATCAGGTGCTCGTCGTAAAGATGGTTCATACATCAAGTTCGACGAAAATGCAGCAGTGATCATCCGTGACGACAAAACTCCTCGCGGAACTCGTATCTTTGGCCCAGTTGCACGTGAATTGCGTGACGGTGGTTTTATGAAGATCGTATCACTTGCTCCAGAAGTACTTTAATCAATAAAAAAACAAACACAGTCCCCTGGCTCAGCCAGGGTGCCCGTCGGGCGTAAGAATAAAAGGAGAATAAAATGTTTGTAAAAAAAGGCGACAAAGTTCGCGTTATCGCTGGTAAAGACAAAGGCGTAGAAGCTGTTGTTCTTACTGCTCTTCCAAAAGTAAATAAAGTTGTTGTAGAAGGTGTAAACATCATCAAGAAACACCAACGTCCAAATAACGAAAACCCTCAAGGTGCAATCGTTGAAAAAGAAGCTCCAATCCATGCTTCTAACGTTCAAGTTTTGGACAAAAACGGTGTTGCTGGACGTGTTGGCTACAAATTTGTAGACGGCAAAAAAGTTCGCTACAACAAAAAATCAGGCGAAGTGCTTGACTAATCACGAAGGAAAGGAGAAGTATAATGGCTAATCGTTTAAAAGAAAAATACCTTAATGAAGTAGTACCATCATTGACTGAACAGTTCAACTATTCATCAGTTATGGCTGTGCCAAAAGTTGATAAAATCGTTTTGAACATGGGTGTCGGTGATGCAGTATCAAATGCTAAAAACCTTGAAAAAGCTGCTGAAGAGCTTGCTTTGATCTCAGGTCAAAAACCATTGATCACTAAGGCTAAAAAATCAATCGCCGGCTTCCGTCTTCGTGAAGGTGTTGCGATCGGTGCAAAAGTTACCCTTCGTGGTGAACGTATGTACGAATTCTTGGATAAATTGGTAACAGTTTCACTTCCACGTGTACGTGACTTCCATGGTGTTCCAACAAAATCATTTGATGGACGCGGAAACTACACACTTGGTGTGAAAGAACAATTGATCTTCCCAGAAATCAACTTTGATGATGTTGATAAAACTCGTGGTTTGGATATCGTAATCGTAACTACAGCGAACACAGACGAAGAATCACGTGCATTGCTTACTGGCCTCGGTATGCCGTTTGCAAAATAATATAGGAGGTAAAACTAATGGCTAAAAAATCTATGATTGCTAAGAACAAACGCCCAGCGAAGTTCTCTACTCAAGCATACACTCGCTGTGAACGTTGTGGACGTCCACACTCAGTTTACCGCAAGTTTAAACTTTGCCGTGTTTGCTTCCGTGAATTGGCATACAAAGGTCAAATCCCAGGTGTAACAAAAGCATCTTGGTAATAGCATGATACAAAGAGCGTAACAACCATAGCAAAAATAGGAGATTTGGTGCAGGAGCATTGCTCCAAAACAAATCTATCTTTTTTGCCCAGGTTGTAGCTCGTGTTCAAATGAGAAATGCTCATCTGTGTGTATCAAAACTTTCTGAGCCTAGCTCAATCATTAACTAGCAAGTGCAACTTGCAAACTACTAGTAAGAGGAGAAATTATAATGGTTATGACTGACCCAATCGCAGACTTCCTTACACGTATTCGTAACGCTAACCAAGCAAAACACGAAGTACTTGAAGTACCTGCATCAAACATCAAAAAAGGGATTGCTGAAATCCTTAAACGCGAAGGTTTTGTAAAAAACGTTGAATTCATCGAAGATGACAAACAAGGCATCATCCGTGTATTCTTGAAATACGGACAAAACGGTGAAAAAGTTATCACAAACTTGAAACGTGTATCAAAACCAGGTTTGCGTGTTTACAAAAAACGTGAAGATCTTCCAAAAGTTCTTAACGGACTTGGAATTGCTATCCTTTCAACTTCTGAAGGTTTGCTTACTGATAAAGAAGCTCGCCAAAAGAATGTTGGTGGAGAAGTTATCGCTTACGTTTGGTAATATTTAGCTCCCAATTTCGTTGTGACTCTTCGTTATTGTCTCTTGCCTAACCTAAAGTTATGTCTGCGAGACAATGCCTCGATTCACTTAGAAATTGAGACCTAAACATTAACTTTTAAATCAAAAAGATTTAAACCCCGTGAAAACTGGCCCGTAAAGGCCTGACAATTTAACAGGAGAATAAAAAACATGTCACGTATTGGTAATAAAGTTATCGTGTTGCCTGCTGGTGTTGAAATCACTAACAATGACAACGTTGTAACTGTAAAAGGACCTAAAGGAGAACTTACTCGTACGTTCTCAAAAGATATTGAAATCCGTGTGGAAGGTACTGAAGTAACACTTCACCGTCCAAACGATTCAAAAGAAATGAAAACAATCCACGGAACAACTCGTGCCCTTTTGAACAACATGGTTACTGGTGTATCAGAAGGATTCAAGAAAGAACTTGAAATGCGCGGGGTTGGATACCGTGCACAACTTCAAGGATCAAAACTTGTTTTGGCTGTTGGTAAATCACACCCAGACGAAGTTGAAGCTCCAGAAGGAATTACTTTTGAACTTCCAAACCCAACAACAATCGTTGTTAGCGGAATTTCAAAAGAAGTAGTTGGTCAAACAGCTGCTTATGTACGTAGCCTTCGTTCACCTGAACCATACAAAGGTAAAGGGATCCGTTATGTTGGTGAATACGTTCGCCGCAAAGAAGGTAAAACAGGTAAATAATGTAGTTTGGTTGTTTTTCAACCATCCTTCATCTTACCAACTCAGTGCTTAGCACATGATTTTAAAATTAAGAGGTGAAAATTGTGATTTCGAAACCAGATAAAAACAAAATCCGTCAAAAACGCCACCGTCGCGTTCGCGGAAAACTCTCTGGAACTGCTGATCGCCCACGTTTGAACGTATTCCGTTCTAATACAGGCATCTACGCTCAAGTAATTGATGACGTAGCGGGTGTAACGCTCGCAAGCGCTTCAACTCTTGACAAAGAAGTTTCAAAAGGAACTAAAACTGAACAAGCCGTTGTTGTCGGCAAACTTGTTGCTGAACGTGCAGTTGCTAAAGGTATTTCTGAAGTGGTGTTCGACCGCGGTGGATATCTATATCACGGACGTGTTAAAGCTTTGGCTGATGCAGCTCGTGAAAACGGATTGAAATTCTAATAGGAGGACACTAGAAAATGGCATTTAAAGATAATGCAGTTGAACTTGAAGAACGCGTAGTTGCCATCAACCGTGTAACAAAAGTTGTTAAAGGTGGACGTCGTCTTCGTTTTGCAGCTCTTGTAGTTGTTGGTGACCGTAATGGCCGTGTTGGATTTGGTACTGGTAAAGCTCAAGAAGTTCCAGAAGCAATCCGTAAGGCTGTTGAAGATGCTAAGAAAAACTTGATCGAAGTTCCTATGGTTGGAACAACAATTCCACACGAAGTAACATCAGTATTTGGTGGAGCTCGTGTATTGTTGAAACCAGCTATCGAAGGGGCTGGGGTTGCTGCAGGTGGAGCAGTTCGTGCCGTTGTCGAATTGGCAGGTATTGCAGATGTTACATCTAAATCACTTGGATCAAACACTCCAATCAACATCGTTCGTGCAACTGTTAACGGTTTGGCACAATTGAAACGCGCTGATGAAGTTGCTGCCCTTCGTGGTATTTCAGTTTCTGACTTGGCTTAAGAAAGGAGATTCAAATGGCTCAAATTAAAATTACTTTGACTAAGTCTCCAATCGGACGCATCCCGTCACAACGTAAAACTGTTGTAGCACTTGGACTTGGCAAATTGAACAGCTCTGTTATTAAAGAAGATAACCCAGCAGTACGTGGTATGATCACTGCTGTATCTCACTTGGTAACAGTTGAAGAAGTAAAATAATCTATTTAAAATAGAAACAAAGTTTTCAGGGGTATGAGAGGTTCTCATCCCCTAAAACTAAATATAAGTATAGGCGAGTTTGTAGTTAGGACACCTTTTCCTGATTACATGCGTTAGCAATTTACAAAAGAGGAGAAAATTAATAATGAAACTTCATGAATTACAACCTGCTACAGGTTCACGTAAAGTCCGCAACCGTGTTGGTCGTGGTACTTCATCTGGTAATGGTAAAACTTCTGGCCGTGGTCAAAAAGGTCAAAAAGCTCGTAGCGGTGGCGGTGTACGTCTTGGTTTTGAAGGTGGACAAACTCCATTGTTCCGTCGTCTTCCAAAACGTGGATTTACAAACATCAACGCTAAAGAATATGCTATTGTGAACCTTGATCAATTGAACGCCTTTGAAGATGGTGCTGAAGTAACTCCAGTAGTACTTGTAGAATCAGGAATTGTAAAAGCTGAAAAATCAGGTATCAAAATTCTTGGTAACGGAGAATTGACTAAGAAGTTGACTGTTAAAGCTGCTAAATTCTCTAAATCAGCTGAAGAAGCTATCACTGCTAAAGGTGGTTCAGTTGAAGTCATCTAAGTGAGGTGACCTATGTTTTTTAAATTATTAAAAGATGCATTTAAGGTGAAACAAGTACGGTCGAAGATTTTATTTACGATCTTCATCATTCTTGTTTTCCGCATTGGGACCACGATTACAGTGCCTGGTGTAAATGCGAAAATTCTGAACAACCTTCAAGATGTGTCCTTCTTGAACATGCTCAGTTTGGTTTCTGGGAACGCCATGAGGAACTTCTCAGTTTTCGCTCTAGGGGTTAGCCCATACATCACAGCTTCGATCGTCGTGCAACTTTTGCAAATGGATCTGTTACCTAAGTTTGTTGAATGGGGCAAACAAGGGGAAGTTGGTCGAAGAAAGCTCAACCAAGCAACACGCTATATTTCTTTGGTTCTAGCCTTTGTTCAATCCATCGGGATTACAGCAACCTTCCACACCTTGTCTCAGGCGAAATTAGTTGCAACTCCAAATACCAAAACCTATCTATTAATCGGTGCGATTCTGACGACCGGTTCCATGATTGTGACTTGGCTTGGAGAACAAATCACAGATAAAGGCTACGGTAATGGTGTTTCAATGATTATCTTTGCGGGGATTGTATCATCAATTCCTGAGATGATTAAAGAAATCTATGAAAATGCATTTGTGAACGTTCGTTCTGGTCAAATGACCAATTCCCTCATTTTTGTTGGGGTATTAATCCTTGCTGTCTTGGTTATTGTTTACTTTACAACCTTTGTAGAGCAAGCACAATACAAGATTCCAATCCAATATACAAAGATTGCACAAGGAGCTCCATCAAGTTCTTACCTTCCTTTGAAAGTAAACCCAGCAGGAGTTATTCCTGTCATCTTCGCTAGTTCGATTACAGCAGCGCCTGCTGCGATTTTCCAAGTGATTAGCGCTATGGGTTACAATGCAGGATGGGTGAAAACAGCTCAAGCTATGTTGGCAACAAATACACCAACTGGTGTAGCGATGTACGCCTTATTGATCATTCTCTTCACTTTCTTCTACACGTTTGTTCAGATTAATCCTGAAAAAACGGCAGAAAACCTTCAAAAGAGTGGCGCCTATATTCCGGGTGTTCGTCCTGGTAAGGGAACAGAAGAGTTCATGTCTCGTTTGCTACGTCGTTTAGCAAGTGTTGGATCAGTATTTCTTGGTTTTATTACTATCATTCCAATCCTAGCTCGAGATTTATTTGGTTTGACAGACGCAGTTGCTCTTGGAGGAACTAGTTTGTTGATCATTATTTCAACAGGTATTGAGGGAATGAAACAATTAGAAGGCTACTTATTAAAACGTAAGTATGTCGGATTTATGGACACAACAACAGAATAGATTAAGGTTGACTTTGTCAGCCTTCTATTTTGTTTTTAAATGGAAATAGGAATTCGCTCCTGCTTCCATTTAAAAACAAAATAAGGAGAATTCATCATGAATCTTTTAATTATGGGGTTGCCTGGAGCAGGTAAAGGAACTCAAGCAGCTAAAATCGTTGAAGAGTTTCACGTAGCGCACATCTCTACTGGCGATATGTTCCGCGCAGCGATGGCTAACCAAACTGAAATGGGTGTGCTTGCAAAGTCATACATTGATAAAGGTGAGTTGGTACCAGATGAAGTTACCAACGGGATTGTCAAAGAACGCCTTGCTCAAGATGATATCAAAGAAACAGGTTTCCTCTTGGATGGGTATCCACGTACAATTGAACAAGCTCATGCTTTGGATCAAACTTTGTCAGATCTTGGCATCACATTGGAAGGTGTCATTAACATCGAAGTAAATCCAGAAAGTTTGTTAGAACGCTTGAGTGGCCGTTTCATCTGTCGTACTTGTGGTGCAACTTACCACAAAGTATTTAATCCAACAAAAGTTGAAGGAACTTGTGATAACTGTCAAGGTCATGATTTCTACCAACGTGAAGATGATAAACCAGAAACGGTTAAACGTCGTTTGGATGTCAATATTGCACAAGGAGAACCTATCATTGAGTTTTATCGTTCAAAAGGACTCGTACATGACATCCAAGGAAACCAAGATATCAATGATGTATTTTCAGACATTGAAAAAGTCTTGTCAAATTTGAAATAAAAGCGTTTTTCATGCTTGCATTATTGGACAACTAGTGTTACAATTAGTTAGTCTGACTTATAATTGTTACCTCTGTGCTCAGAGGAATGAATCGAAATTTATGGAGGTACTTTTGCGTGGCAAAAGACGATGTGATTGAAGTAGAAGGTAAAGTAGTTGATACTATGCCGAATGCTATGTTTACGGTTGAACTTGAAAATGGACATCAGATTTTAGCAACAGTTTCTGGTAAAATTCGTAAAAACTATATTCGTATTTTAGCGGGAGATCGTGTTACAGTGGAAATGAGTCCGTACGATTTGACACGTGGACGTATCACATACCGCTTTAAATAATCGAAAAACTTGGAGGGATAAAAATGAAAGTAAGACCATCGGTCAAACCAATTTGCGAATACTGTAAAGTAATTCGTCGTAATGGTCGTGTTATGGTAATTTGCCCAGCAAATCCAAAACACAAACAACGTCAAGGATAAAATAGAAAGGAGAAAACATGGCTCGTATTGCTGGAGTTGACATTCCAAATGACAAACGTGTAGTAATTTCATTGACTTATGTGTACGGTATCGGACTTCCAACATCTAAGAAAATCCTTGCTGCTGCAGGTGTTTCTGAAGATATTCGTGTTCGTGATCTTACACCAGATCAAGAAGATGCTATCCGTCGTGAAGTTGACGCAATCAAAGTTGAAGGTGACCTTCGTCGTGAAGTAAACTTGAACATCAAACGTTTGATGGAAATCGGTTCATACCGTGGTATCCGTCACCGTCGTGGACTTCCAGTTCGTGGACAAAACACTAAAAACAATGCTCGCACTCGTAAAGGTAAAGCTGTTGCGATTGCAGGTAAGAAAAAATAAAATAAAATAAGGAGGTAAAAATCTTGGCTAAACCAACACGTAAACGTCGTGTGAAAAAGAATATCGAATCTGGTATTGCTCACATTCACGCTACATTTAACAACACAATTGTTATGATTACTGATGTGCATGGTAACGCAATCGCTTGGTCATCTGCAGGTGCACTTGGATTTAAAGGTTCTCGTAAATCTACACCATTTGCTGCTCAAATGGCATCAGAAGCTGCTGCAAAAGCTGCTCAAGAACACGGACTTAAATCTGTTGAAGTAACTGTTAAAGGTCCTGGTTCAGGTCGTGAGTCTGCTATTCGTGCACTTGCTGCTGCTGGTCTTGAAGTAACTGCAATCCGCGATGTAACTCCTGTACCACACAATGGTGCTCGTCCTCCAAAACGTCGCCGTGTATAATCATCAACAATTACACAGCTTTTCGTTTAAGAGGGAGTATAGCAAATGATTGAGTTTGAAAAACCAAATATAACAAAAATTGATGAAAACAAAGATTATGGCGTGTTTGTCGTAGAACCACTTGAACGTGGTTATGGTACAACACTTGGAAACTCACTTCGTCGTGTACTTCTGGCTTCACTTCCAGGTGCAGCTGTCACTTCAATCAACATTGAAGGTGTACTCCACGAATTTGATACCGTTCCAGGAGTCCGTGAAGACGTTATGCAAATTATTCTTAACGTTAAAGGGATCGCCGTTAAATCTTACGTCCAAGACGAAAAGATTATTGAACTTGATGTAGAAGGACCTGCAGAAGTAACTGCTGGAGATATTCTTACTGATAGTGACATCGAAATTGTAAACCCTGATCATTATCTATTTACAATCGGAGAAGGAGCATCTTTGAAAGCAACGCTTACTGTAAACAGTGGACGTGGCTATGTTCCAGCTGATCAAAACAAAAAAGATGATGCACCAGTGGGAACACTTGCTGTAGATTCAATCTATACGCCAGTGACAAAAGTCAATTACCAAGTTGAACCAGCACGCGTTGGTAGCAACGATGGATTTGACAAGCTAACCCTTGAAATTTTGACAAATGGGACAATTATTCCAGAAGATGCCTTAGGTTTGTCTGCCCGTATTTTGACAGAACACCTAAATCTATTCACAAACTTAACTGAAATTGCTATTGCGACAGATGTTATGAAGGAAGTAGATACAACTTCTGATGATCGCATTTTAGAACGTACGATCGAAGAATTAGATCTTTCAGTTCGTTCATATAACTGTTTGAAACGTGCTGGCATTAATACTGTTTACGATTTGACTGAAAAATCAGAAGCAGAAATGATGAAAGTTCGTAACTTGGGACGTAAGAGTCTAGAAGAAGTTAAAATCAAACTTGCCGACTTAGGCCTTGGGTTAAAAAACGATAAATAGAGGAGGAATACATGGCTTACCGTAAACTAGGACGCACTAGCTCACAACGTAAAGCGATGCTTCGCGATTTGACTACAGATCTTATCATCAATGAAGCAATTGTAACAACTGAAGCACGTGCGAAAGAAATCCGTAAATCAGTTGAAAAAATGATTACTTTGGGTAAACGTGGTGATTTGCATGCACGTCGTCAAGCTGCTGCATTCGTACGTAACGAAGTTGCATCACAAAACTTTGATGAAGAAACAGGTAAATACTCAGAAACAACTGCACTTCAAAAATTGTTCTCTGAATTAGCACCTCGTTATGCTGAGCGCAATGGTGGATATACTCGTATCCTTAAAACTGAACCACGTCGTGGTGATGCTGCGCCAATGGCTATCATCGAATTGGTATAATATCATCAATTTTGTTGAGTGTTATGATGATGGAATACACTGTTATTCTTAGTCTAGCTCTGGTCTACCGCTGGGGATTTTCCCCAGCGGGAACACTCATCATATTGAATGAATGGTAGACGCTTGTTTACGAAATTGCTTTAACTTAAAACAATTTCGTAAGCAGGCGTTTTGTCTTGCTTTTCATGATGAGTAGTCGAGAATAGCAAAAAATGATATAATGGAACCCATATCTCCAATAGAAGAAAAAAGGATTCAATGACAAAACAACAAGCAATTAAATTACTAAAAGAGAAGTACCTTAGTAATATGAAAGAGGATTCGGAACTCTTTGTCGGAGTTGAATTAGAGTTTCCGATTGTAGAAACAAATGGAAATAAAACAAATATAGAGGTGACGAAAAATCTTTTTCGAACCTTGGCAAACTTATCAGATTTTGAAGTCGAAAAAAGGGATGACGATCAAAATCCAATTCAATTGGTTTACTGCTCTTCTAAAGATCGTATTCTATTCGAGTTGAGTTACAATACAATTGAATTTGCATTTGAGAGAGCTCATTCTATAGATGAGGTAGCCAAACGTTTTGAGGCCTATTTGAAGATCATTCAACCGATTTTGCAAGAAAATAATCACGAAATTCAAGGGCATGGAATCCATCCTCTGTGGAAAGAAAATGATAATAGCCCGGTGAAAATCGAACGATACAAGATGTTAATGGCTTTCCTTGCAATGAATGGTACAGGGATGAAAACACACCCCTATCCTTCGTACGGAGCATTTATATGCGGAAACCAAGTTCAATTGGATGTAAGGCGCGATAACTATATTCGCATCATTAATGCATTTAATAAAATTGAAGCAGCAAAAGCATATTTGTTTTCTAACTCAGAATTTTCAGCAGAGGCTTGGGATACAAAAATTGCAAGAGATATTTTTTGGGAAGAATCCTTGCATGGTTATTATAGGGAGAATGTAGGAATTTTTCCTAAGGACTACCAAAGCGAAGAAGAGTTTTTTAATAATCTTGCTAGAACGGCTATTTTTACAGTAACTAGAGAAGGTAAATCTTATTATTTTAAACCAATTCGAGTGGAGGACTATCTAGATCAAAAAGAAATTACAGCCTATACGACTGATGGAAATGAGAAAAACATTAACCCTGTAAAAGAAGACCTAAAACAACATCGAAGTTACCAATTTCAAGATCTAACCGCCCGTGGTACAGTGGAATTTAGAAGTGTTTGTACACAACCATTAGAAACAACCTTTGCCCCGATAGCATTTGAGCTAGGCTTATTTGTACAGTTAGAAAAACTAGAAAACTATTTAGAACATTGTTCATTCTTAAAAAATGAAAAACAGGACTATAGGAACCTCAGAAAGAAATATTCAAAGAAAATTCTAAGCAAAAAAGAAAAAGAAAAAATAAAAACCTTTTCAAAGGAACTTCTAGAAATATCTAAGTCAGGATTGCTTGAAAGAGGCTATGAAGAGGAAAAATATTTAATCATTGATAAAGAATTAGACTAAGAGAAAAGCCTGTATTATGGGCTTTTTTCGATTTTTTTAAAAAAATCTTAAAAAAAATAAAAAAAATTAAAAAAAGTGTTGACAGTAAGGAGAGGTCATGATATACTAATATAGTTGTCGCGAGAGAGCGACAAAGACCTTTGAAAACTGAACAAGACGAACCAATGTGCAGGGCGCTACAATGAAAGTTGTAGTAACTGAACAA